>CAZDSB010000385.1:0-7014 GCA_964507515.1 uncultured Myxococcaceae bacterium | reverse complement strand
CGGCGTGGCCAGCCTCGCCGTTCCCGAGCCACGGCTGATCACCGTGAAGCCCTGGGAGAAGGGGCTCCTGAAGGATGTGGAGAAGGCCCTCCGCGAGGCGAACCTCGGCCTCACCCCCATGAACGACGGCGAGATCATCCGGCTGCCCATCCCCCCGCTCACCGAGGAGCGGCGCAAGGAGATCGCCAAGCAGGTGAAGACCAAGGGCGAGGAGCACAAGGTCGCCATCCGCAACGAGCGCCGGGACGCCAACGAGAAGTTGAAGGGCCTGCTGAAGGACAAGAAGATCACCGAGGACGAGAACAAGCGCACCACCGACCGGGTCCAGAAGGAGACCGACGGGGGCGTGACCCAGGTGGAGCAGATCGTCGCCAAGAAGGAGAAAGAGGTGATGGAGGTCTGATGGCTCCGTCCCAGCCATGAGCCGGATCGTCGTCGCCGATGCGAGTCCTGCCGTGGCCGGCGCCCTCCGGGGATTCCTGGAGAGCAGGTACGAGGTGCGCGCTGCGCGCGACGAGGACGAGACCCTCGAGGCGGTGCGGAGCTTCGGGGCCGACCTCCTCATCGCCTCCGAGTCCGACCGCTTCGATGCCGAGGCGGTCTGCGCGGCGCTGAAGGCCCGTGACCCCGACTTCCCCATCATCCTGGTCTACGCCCCCGAGGAGGGAGACCCCGACGGGCGGGCGCTCCGGGCGGGCGCCGAGGCCTGCCTCCAGGGACCGCTCAAGGCGGGCACCGTCCTCAGCTGCGTTCGCAACGTGCTCGCCCTCACCGAGCTCCGGGGGAAGGCGCGCATGGTTCGCCGCGCCTCCGACCTGCCCGAAGGGGACGAGGGCCTCGATCCGGGCGCCGACGACGAGCCGGTGCTCCCCGAGGGCGGCGTTGGACCGACCCAGGCGGCCGACTTCGGAGCCTTCCGCTCGCTGCTCGCCCGCGAGGTGAAGCGCTCGCGCCGCTACCGCTACCCGGTCGCCTTCGTCGTCCTGGCCTACGACGCCTTCGCCACCGGGATGCCCGAGCTGGAGACCACCGACGT
This sequence comes from uncultured Myxococcaceae bacterium, assembly GCA_964507515.1. Classification (GTDB taxonomy): domain Bacteria; phylum Myxococcota; class Myxococcia; order Myxococcales; family Myxococcaceae; genus RPRB01. Next base: position 5,978 of record CAZDSB010000385.1, on the reverse strand, counting down.
GGAGGCGCTGCTCGGCGGCGCCAAGGGCATCCTCGCCCGGCACCTGCGCGAGACGGATCTGGTCTCGGCCTTCCATCCCGGGAGCTGGGTGGTGTTCCTGCCGCACACGCCCGCGGACGGAGCGATGGTCGTGGCCGAGCGGCTCCGCGAGAAGCTCACCGGGCTGCAGGGGACGCTCCTGCTGGCCTCGGCCGGAGTCTCGGCCCACATCCCCACCGAGGGCACGGGAGACCTCAGCTTCGGCAAGCTGTTCCGGGACGCGACCGACGCGCTCGCGCAGGCCCGGTCCGAGGGCGGCTCGCGAACCCTGCTGGCCGCGGGCGGTGGTCCCGACACCGGCGGACGGCGGCGGAAGAACCGCCTGTTCATCGCCTGAGCGGCCGAGGCCTCGAAGTCAGCCCCCCGCCCCAGGGGGACGCCTGACGAAGCGCGCACGGCGCGCCAGCGTCCAGGCTCAGTACCGGAGGGGCTCTCCGGTGAGCGCCGCCACGCACTCGGAGATCCAGGCCAGCAGCTCGAGGCCCTTTCCCTTGTCGTCCATCCAGCGGCCGTCGTCGCCGAGGGAGAAGTGGATGCCCATTCCCTTGCCCGCGACCCAGATCTGCCGGACCGCCCGCTGGGTGTTGATGACCACCTTCTCCCCCGAGGCCGAGGTCAGCGTCACCATGTCCCCGGTGGCCACGGCGTCGAGGACGTCCGGGTCCACCTGGTCCACCGCGGCGAGGATGCGCTTCCACAGCCCCGCGACCAGCCCGTTGTAGCGGGCCTCGTCCATCATGGCTTCAGCTCCTCCAGGACTTCCTCGCCCGGCGCGGCGAAGAACAGGAGGCGAGCCGGCTCCTCGGGCGAGTCGATCTCCAGCGCGATGACCGACCCCGTCGGGACAGAGCGGGGGAACTGGGCGAGCGACAGGAGGTGCGCCGCCATCGCGGGAATGGACGGGTTGTGTCCGACGAGGACCAGCTCGTCCTCGCCGTGCTCCTTGAGGAGCCGCTCCTGGCTGCCCACCGGCATGTCGGGCAGCAGGGCGCGGTGCACCCGCAACGGCACGTCCAGCTCCTGGACCAGGGCGAGGATCTGTGCCGTCTGCACGGCGCGGACGAGGGGGCTCATCAGGACGAGGTCCACCCCGTGCATCCGCCTGGAGAGGGAACGGAAGTGCTTCTCGGCGGCGTGACGGCCCTTGCCGGTGAGCGGGCGGGCGCCGTCGTCCAGGCCTTCCGGCACGTCGGAATCGGCCTGCGCATGGCGCACCAGGTACACCTTCACGGACGAGCCTCCCCTGCAGCGCCTACCCCTGCCGGGGGTCGTACACGAGCGTCCCCGAGACGGTCAAAGGGTATGGCAGAAAGGGAGGTCCATGCGTGGACCCTGGTCGGTGACCGCCGCGCTGCTCGTCCTGTCGGCGAGCGCGTGCCATCGAAGTGAGTCGCGAGCGCCCGCGTCCGACGCCGGGCCGGTCGGTACTGCCGCCCCGGGTCCAGATGCCGGTCTGGAGCTCACGCTCCCGAAGCTCGATGGCTTCCTGGCGTACGAGCGGCTCCTGCGGGGCGAGCCCGTCCCCTCGGTCCGGCAGATCCAGCGGCTGTCGCAGGCCGCCGACGGCGGCGGACGGGCGCTCGAGGAGGCGTACACCGGGCTGCGCCGGCGAACCGAGCGCGCGCAGGCGCTGCGCGTCGACGCGGGGCTCAGCCCTGCCGAGGTGCAGGCGCTGGAGACCCTCACCGCCGAGGTGGCGCTGGCGCGGGCGGGGGCGGGCGGACCGGAGCTTGACGAGGCGCTCCGGGCCCTGGAGATCGCGAAGGACCAGCTCCCGGCGGAGCAGCGGGCCGGCGTCGAGAAGACGGTGAAGCGACTTCGCGAGCAGCAGGAACGAGCACGGAGCCTCACCGAGGTGCGCGCCCGCTGGGGGGACGCCGCGGTCGACACCGTCCTGCAGCGCGAGACGGCAGTGCTCGAGCTGTGGGGAGTCCCGGTGAAGTGAGGCACGGGCGAACGCCGAGACCCCTGGATCTCGCCGTCACTCCTGGATGAGGCGGATGCGGCCGTCCACCGGGTCGTCGGTCGCGTACGCCAGGCGGAGCGTCGCGGGCGGCAGGCGAGGGTCGGGCACGGGGGACAGTGCCCGGAGCACCTGCAGGGCGATCGGAAATCGAAGCACGTTGATCACCTCGACCCGGACCGTCGTCCCCGGCCCGTAGCGGTTCAGCTCCCGGGCCACCTCGATCTGATTCGCCAGCGTTGCCCCGTACGGAAGGCGCGCGGGACCGCCGTGATGGATGCGCACGAGGAGGTACAGGGAGACCGTCAGCGTCGACGCCGCGAGGAGGACCGATACGACGGCGCGGACACGACGCGCCCGCAGCGCGTCCACGGCGAGCCAGGCCAGGAAGGCGAAGACGATCCAGGTCGCGTTGAAGTAGTGCGTGAACCCGGACTTCGCGGTCAGGCCATCGAGGAGCACCTGACCGAGCAGGATCAGCAGCGCGAGCAGCGCCGCTTCACCGCGGACGCGGCGTGGCTCGTCGTGGGAGCTCCGGAGCCCGTCTCGTGCGGTGACCACCGCCACGCCGACGCCAGCCCAGACCAGCGCGAAGGCGAGCAGGGAGGCCGTGCCGGCGAGCCCGGCGAGCCTGCCCCAGGGGCCGGTGTCGTGAGCCAGCCACGCGCCGCCGAAGATGTCCTCGATTCGCTGCGCGGACAGGACTCTCCCCCCGAGGAGCGGGAACAACCACCCGTCGGGCGTCGGCGGCGTTCCACCCTCGCTCTCGATCGAGCGCCGCAGCACCGAGAGGTACGGCAGGGACAGCGCGAGCCCGGCTCCGCCGAGGAGCACCAGCTGCCACCACAGCTGGCGTAGCCGGTGTCGCGCGCGCACGAGGAGGAAGAGCGACACCGGCACGACGAAGGCGAGCGCCATGAGGTGCGTCAGCACCATCGCCACGCAGCTGCCGAGCCCGAGGAAGAGGGTCCAGGAACGGCCACGGGCGAGGAAGCTCACGCCCGAGGCGAAGGCCAGCGCGCAGAGCGGAAGGTTGAAGGTGTTGTCCCAGATCGCCCGCGCGTAGAACCACAGGTACGGAGAGCAGAGCAGCGGCGGGATGAACCACGGCCAGAGCCCGAGCGTCCGGCAGAGCCAGAGGAGCGACAGCGCCAGGAGCCCGGTCATGACCATCGCCCGGAGCGCCACCAGCGTGACGAGGCTGGACGAGACCGCCAGGTACGCCTGGTAGAGCCAGGTGGGGAAGGGGCCGTAGGTCGCCCCGGCGGTGCCGGTCAGCCCGTGCGTCGCCACCGCGTGATGGCCGTTGGCGCGCAGCGCGCCCGCGATGAGCATCGGCTCGTCCCCCACCCACTGGATGTCTCCGGGGTGCAGGGCCGGCAGGAGGCACAGCACGGCGACGCACGCTACCAGCGCGCGATGGCTGCGCGTCCACTCGGCGACCGGGGTGTGGGGGGCGGCGTCGATGGTTCTCGTGCTCCTCAGACGGGCTCGGCGGTCCGGGTGAGCCGCATCAGGATGAGATTGCCGAAGGGCATGAACCAGCGCGAGTGCGGGACCGACGAGCCCGCCTGGACGGCTCGCTCCACGCCCAGGACGGCGGCGGCGAACGGCGTGAGCAGGTGCGTGGTGGTGACCAGGTCCCAGCGGAACCAGCGCTCGAGCTCGGGGACCATCCGCCCGAGTCGTCTCTTGACGGTCAACCGGTTGAACCGGGTGATGTGCTGCTCCGAGTAGTCCACGTCCGAGAAGCGGTTCAGCCCCAGCTCGAGCGCCGGCCAGGTGCTCAGGTAGTTCGGCGTGGAAAGGATGAAGGAGCCGGTCCCGGCGGTGAGCAGCGTCGCCACGCCCCGGAAGAGCGTCCGGATCTCCTCCGGTGTCACGTGCTCGATGAGCTCGATGGCGCTCGCGCAGTCGAAGGGGCCATCCAGCGAGGGAAGGTCTTCCAGGGACCGGATGGTCTGGAAGTGGCGTCGGTCGGTGCCGAAGTGCTCGGTTGCGAAGCGGATCTGCTCGGGAAGGATGTCCACGCCGAGCTGCCTGCTGAAGCGCGTCTCGTCGGCCAGCGAGAGGAGGCTGCCCGCGAAGCAGCCGACGTCGAGCAGCGAGAGCCCCGGGCCCGGCGGAAAGGCATCCAGCACGCGCCGGAACTTGAGCAGGTGCCAGGCCCGGCGGATCGGGTTCCCGCTCTCCATCACCCGGTGGTAGTGCCCGATCGGGATCTCGGCGAGGTGCTTGGTGGAGTCGCTCACCGCTGCACCCGCAGGAAGATCCAGGTGGGGTCTCGCCCCGGGGGCGGGGCGCGGAACCAGTGCCAGAAGAGCTCGGGCCGGGTCGCGTCGGGCCCGGCCACCCCGAGGTCCACCCGCTCGTAGTGAACGCCCAGTCGCTCGAGCTGGTGGACCAGCCCCTGCGCCGTCCCCACCTCGCCGCCGAAGGCCACGATGGCCTCGGGGATCTCCAGGAAGCGGAAGTTGAAGGACTGGAGCATCGGGTAGCTGGCGCGCTGCTGAAGCGAGAACTGCCACATGTAGTGGTCTCGGGGCGCGTGAAACATCAGCGGATAGAGCGAGAACTCCGGGAGAGCGAACACGTTGCTCCCCGGAGGCAGGTTCCGTTCGAGCCAGGTGGCGGCCGTTGCATAGGCCGAGGGCGGCGGCGAGGCGAGCTCCCCCAGCCAGGCGAGCAGAGTGGAGCGCACCGCGCCGGGACCCGGGCCGCCGATGGCCCGCTCGGTCCAGGCATGGGCGACGTTGGTCAGCGCGAGGACCGCGGCCGTCGCGAGCGCGAGCACGCCGGCCGGCGCCGAGAGGCCCCGGTCGAGGCCGAAGCCGAGCCACACCGTGCGGGCCGAGAGGTAGATGAGCAGCGGGAGCGTCGTCGACATGTACCGAATGTCGGCGAAGGTGGCCCACCCCACCGGCTGTGGCGAGAGCAGCGAGGCCACGAAGGCGAAGAGCACGACACAGAGCACGGCCCGGACGAGCCAGAGGTCCTTGCGCACCGCCGCCACGACGAGGGCGACGACGAGCATCGGCAGCCACACGCACTCGGTCGCGTTCAGGTCCCGGAGGTTCCACCAGAACAGCAGCAGCTTGTCGTGCCACCAGCTGGCCGGGACGTAGGGCGTCACCTTCCGGCCGAAGGGAAAGAACACTCCCACCACGACGCAGAGCCCCACCACCTGCGTCGCGAGGAACGCCGCGACCTGCTGCCAGGAGTCCCGGAGCCGCCGGCGCTCGAAGAGCAGGTAGTCGGCTGCCAGGCACACCATGCCCGCGCCGTAGGTGAGGTAGTGACAGGCGAGTAGCACGACGCCGGTCAGCGACAGGAGGACGCGGTGCCTCCGGGAGCGTGTCCGGTGCAGGTAGAGGTAGACGAACGCCAGCGCGAGCGCGAACGCGAGGCCGTAGTACCGGCTCTGGCGGAGGTAGAGGAACAGCGAGACGTTCCCCAGGGTGAACACCCCGGTGAGGAGGGTCAGGGTCCGTGGCGCCTCGCGGAGCATCCACCAGATCCAGAGGAAGAACCCGGCGAGCCCCGCGAGGACGAAGGGCAGCCGCGCGGCGAACGCGCTCCGTCCGAGCAGCCCGACGAAGGGCGCGGCGTAGAAGTACTGGAGCGGGGGATAGGCCCGGTTCTTGAGCCCGGCGAGCTCCAGGCCGCCCCGGAAGGCGATGATGTTGGTCCCGTCGAAGGCGTTGGTGTCGCCGGTCTTCCAGACGTTCGCGGCGAAGATGGCGGTGTTGGCCTCGTCGTCCCACAGGGCGGAGGCCCCGAGGTGGATGAGGAGCAGGGGGGCCAGCGCGAGCGTGATCAGCAGGGCACCCGTCCGGGGCTGGAGCGCGGAGAGGGTCACCCGGCTCTCGGTGACCTCACACCCATGCCGCGACCATCGCGCGCCGCGACCGGACGGACTGTTCGTAGCCGTCCTCGGGAGGGCGAAGGAGCTCCACGCGCGAGAACCCGATCTTCT
>CAZDSB010000384.1:0-6800 GCA_964507515.1 uncultured Myxococcaceae bacterium | reverse complement strand
GAGAGCCGGTCGAAGCCCTTCTCCAGCGCCTTCTTGTGCTGCTCCTCCAGCGAGCCCAGCCCACCGATTCCCGAGCCGATGATGACGCCCACCTTCTCGGGGACGTAGCCATGCGGCTTGTCCGGACCGACCGGTAGGCCGCTCTCCTTCATCGCCATCTCGGTGGCCGCCATCGCGTACTGCGCATAGAGGTCCATGCGGCGGACCTCGCGCCTGTCGATCCACTCCTCGGGGGCGAAGTCCTTCACCTCGGCCGCGATCCGCGCGTCGATCCCACTGGCATCGAACCGGGTGATGGGACCCACGCCGGACGTGCCGGCGAGCATCGCCTTCCAGTTCTTCTCCACGCCGGTGCCTAGCGCGGTGATGAGTCCCGTTCCTGTGATGACGACGCGGCGGTTCGACATGGGCGACTGACCTATTCCCGGCCCTCGGGGAGCGCTACTTCTTGTGGGTGTTGATGTAGTTGATGGCGTCCCCGACGGTCTTGATGTTCTCCGCCTCCTCGTCCGGGATCTCCACCTCGAACTCCTCTTCCATCGCCATCACCAGCTCGACGATGTCCAGGCTGTCCGCACCGAGGTCCTCGATGAAGGAGGACTCGGGCTTGATCTCGTCCTCACCCACCCCAAGCTGGTCGGCGATGATCGACTTGACCTTGGCCTCGATTGCACTCGTCGCCATCTGATTCCTCCGGTCCCTTCTTGTCTCGAAGTGCTGCCGAATCTCTCGTTGTCGGGGGACGCTGCGGGGGACCTCCGAAACGACAGGGAGTGTCCCGCGGGACCCCCGGGGCGCGCGCGGTATAGCCCACGCCCCTTTACATGTACATGCCGCCGTTGACCTTCAGCACCTCTCCCGTCACGTAGGACGCCGCGTCACCGGCGAGGAACAGCACCGCCCTCGCCACCTCGTCGGCCGACCCCAGCCGTCCCAGCGGGATCGCCTCCGTCATCTTCGCCTTGAGCTCGGCGTTCAGCCCCGCGGTCATGTCGGTGTCGATGAAACCCGGCGAGACCGCATTCACCCGGATGTTGCGGCTCGAGAGCTCGCGCGCCAGCGATTTCGTGAGGCCGATGAGGCCGGCCTTGCTCGCCGCGTAGGCAGCCTGGCCCACGTTCCCCATCTCGCCGACGACCGACGTGAGGTTCACGATTGCTCCAGACCGCTGCTTCATCATCGGACGCGCTGCGGCGCGACAGAGCGCGAACGCTCCCTTGAGGTTGGTGTCCAGGGTGCGGTCCCAGTCCTCGTCCTTGATGCGGACCGCCAGCCCGTCGATGGCCACGCCGGCGTTGTTCACCAGCACATCCAGCCGGCCCGCGCTCTTCACCACCTCGTCCACCGCCGCCGCGCACGCCGCGGTGTCGGACACGTCGAACTTCACGCTCCTCGCCTTCGGACCTGCGAGGGACACGGCCTCGGCGGCGGCCGCCTCGTTGCCGGCGTAGGACAGCACCACCGTCGCTCCCGCCTTGCCGAAGGCGACGGCGCAGGCGCGCCCGATGCCGCGCGATCCGCCGGTGACGAGAACCACCTTTCCGGTGAAGTCCATCGAGTGTGTCCCCTCGGGGCGACGCCCTCAGCGTCCGCCGGCGGCGGTGAGCGACTTCTCCAGGCTCGCCGGGTCCTCCACGTTGAGCACCTCGACGTCCTTCGAGATGCGCTTCACCAGGCCTCCCAGCACCTTTCCTGGACCGAGCTCCACCACCCGGGTGACTCCGGCGGCGGCGAGCGCACGCACCGACTCCACCCAGCGGACCGGCGCGGTGACCTGCGCGAGCAGCAGTGGAACGACCCGCGCGGCATCCGAGTTGGGCGTCGCCTCGACGTTGGTGACCACGGGGATCCGCGGGGCGGACACCTTGCAGCGGCCCAGCACCTCGGCGAGCCGCGGCTTCACGGGCTCCATCAGGGCGCAGTGGAAGGGAGCGGACACCGAGAGCGGCACCACGCGCTTGGCACCGGCCTCCTTCAGCTTGACCGAGGCCCGCTCCACCGCCGTGGCGTGGCCGGCGACGACGGTCTGCTCGGGCGAGTTGTAGTTCGCCGGCGAGACGATCTCGTTGCCTGCGGCCTCGGCGCAGACCCGGGCCACGACCTCGGGGTCCAGCCCCAGGACCGCGGCCATCGCGCCGGTCCCCGCAGGAACCGCCTCCTGCATGAACGCGCCGCGCGCCCGGACGGCCCGCACCGCGTCGCCCAGCGACAGCGCGCCCGCGGCGACCAGCGCCGAGTACTCGCCCAGGGAGTGCCCGGCGACGAACGCGGCGGGCTGGCCGGACCGCGCGGTCCAGGCCGCGTGTGCGGCGATGGACACCATCAGGATGGCGGGCTGGGTGTTGCGCGTCAGCACCAGCTCCGACTCGGGGCCTTCGCAGCAAAGCCGGAACAGGTGATCGCCGAGCGCGTCATCCGCGGCCTGGAAGACGGCGCGCGCCTCGGGGAAGGCTTCGGACAGGGCCTTGCCCATGCCCACTGCCTGGCTGCCCTGCCCCGGAAAGAGGAAGGCGGTGCTCACCATCTCACCACGCCGGCGCCCCAGGCCATGCCTGCGCCGATCGCCATCATGGCGATGATGTCTCCCTTGCGGAGGCGACCCGCGCGGTTCGCCTCGTCGAGCGTCGTGGGAAGCGACGCCGAGGAGGTGTTGCCGTAGCGGTGGATGTTCACCCAGCACTTCTCCAGCGGGAGACCGAGCCGGTCGCACACCGACTCGATGATGCGGAGGTTCGCCTGGTGGCCGATGAGGTGGGTGACGTTCTCCGCGGCCAGCCCCTGTGCGCCGAGCGCCTCGAGGACCGCCTCGGGGAGAGCGCGCACCGCGTACTTGTAGACCTCGCGACCGTTCATCGAGACCTTGTTGAGCTTCTTCTCCAGCACCTCGGGCGACTGGGGGTACTGGCTCCCGCCGCCGCGGATGGTGAGGATGCCCGCGGCATTGCCGTCGGAGTGAAGGTGGATGCCGAGGATGCCGCGGTCGGGGTCCTCGGATGGACCGAGCACCATCGCCCCGGCCGCGTCACCGAAGAGGACGCAGCTGTTGCGGTCGGTCCAGTCGACGACGCGACTCAGCAGCTCGGCGCCGATGATCAGCGCCCGACGCGCGCCCCCGCTCCGGATGTACTGGTCCGCGATGGACATCGCGTAGAGCGAGCCCGCGCACGCCGCCGACACGTCGAAGGCGAACGCGCGCTTCGCGCCGAGCTTGGCCTGCACCGCAACCGCGCACGAGGGCATGGGCATGTCCGGGGACACCGTGCCCATCACGATCAGGTCCAGCTCCTCGGCCCGGGTGTGCGCCATCTCCAGCGCGCGCACCGCAGCTTTCACCGCCATGTCCGACGTCAGCTCACCCGGCGCGGCGATGCGGCGCTCCTTGATGCCGGTGCGCTCGGTGATCCACTGGTCCGACGTCTCGACCATCTTCTCGAGGTCGGCGTTGGTCAGGACACGCTCGGGCGCGTAAGCACCCGTCCCCAGGATGGCGGTGCGTCTCATGGGAGCGCCACCATGACGCATGCGGGCAGCAATGTCCTGCGCGGCCCCAGGGTGCCGTTGTGCTGACAGCGGAATTGACTCTGCGCGTCGTCCACGGCCGGTCTACTTGGTCGCGACGACCTCGCGCCCCGCGTAGTGGCCGCAGCTGCTGCAGGCCCGGTGCGGGAGCACCGGCTCCTTGCAGTTCGGGCAGGAGATGACCTGCACCGCTGTGCGGAGGTTGTTGTTGGCGGCGCGCCGACGGTCGCGGCGCATCTTCGACGTCCTCTTCTTGGGAACTCCCACGGCATCTGCTCCTAGTTCAGCTTGATGTTCTTCAGTGCGGCGAGTCGCGGATCTACCTGGGCGCGGGCACAACCGCACTCCCCTTCGTTCAGGTTCTGGCCGCAGCTGCCGCACAGCCCCTTGCAGTCCTCGCGGCAGACGGCGTGCATCGGCAGGGCGAGCAGCACCTGCTCCCGCACCAGCGGGTCCAGATCGATGGACTTGCCGTCGAAGAGCTCCTCGTCGGCACGCTCGAGGTCGAAGGTGCCGGCCCGCTCGGACTCGTCGTCCTCGCCCCCGGCCTCCGCCTCGGCGTCGGCCAGCGCCGCCCGGGAGACGAGGTTCAGGGTGAAGCTCACCGGGACCCGGAGGTGCACGTCGGAGAGACAGCGACGGCAGGGGGTGTGGACGGCCACCTCGGTGGACCCGCGCAGGAGCACGCCGCTCCCGGTCTTCTGGAGCTTCACGTGCAGCAGGGCCGGGGCATCCGGGCGGAATCCGGTGTCCTTGACCTCGGCGAGGGCGTGCGTGAGGAAGCTCTCCGAGAGCGTCTCGTCGAGGGAGAGGCCTCCCTCACGGATCTGATCGACGGTGACGACCATGGGGGTGGAAGAAAAGGGCGCGGACCCTAATGACACACCCATCCCCTGTCAACGACAGGGGAGTTCCAGAGGCGTCATGGCCTCGACACCCAAGCGTCACCCGACCCGTCGCTCCCGTCTGGTACAGGCGTACTCCCGGGTCGATGTTCCATCTCCCCGGAGGTCTCCCCACCCGTGTCGCGCATCCTGATCGTCGAGGACGAGCAAGACCTCGCCAACCTCCTCACCTACAACCTGTCCGCGGCTGGCTTCGAGACGGAGACCAGCCACAGCGGGGCGGCGGCGCTCAGCCGCGCCAAGGCCTTCAAGCCAGATCTCGTATTGCTGGACCTCATGCTTCCCGACCTGCCGGGCAGCGAGGTGCTCCGCCTCATCAAGGAAGATCCGAACCTGCGCCGCACGGCGGTGGTGATGGTCACCGCCAAGGGCCAGGAGTCGGATCGGGTCCAGGGCCTGGAGGCGGGCGCGGACGACTACGTCGTCAAGCCGTTCAGCGTTCGCGAGCTGGCGCTCCGGGTGAAGGCGGTGCTCCGCCGGATGGCCCGGGACTCCGAGGGCACGGGCGTGCTCGCCGCGGGCATCATCAAGCTCGATCCGGCTCGCCACGAGGTGACCGTCGGCGGGACCGAGGTCGCGCTCACCGCGCTCGAGTTCCGCCTGCTGAAGACGCTCCTCGAGCGGCCCGGCCGGGTGCAGACCCGCGAGGTCCTCCTGTCCGACGTCTGGGGCATCGAGGCGGAGATCACCACCCGGACGGTGGACACGCACATCAAGCGGCTGCGGGAGAAGCTCGGGGCCGCCGGGGACATCATCGAAACGGTCCGCGGGGTCGGCTACAAGCTGGCGAGCCCCGACAAGGACGCGTGAACGAGAGCCCCCAGCCCCGTCGAATCGCCTTCCTGCTCCTCGCCACCTTGCTCCCCGGACTCGCCGCGGGAATCGCGGCGGGCGCGCTCGCGGGGGTGCAGACGGGACTGCTCGCCGGGGGGCTGGCGGCGTTGGTGGCCCTGGTCGTCGCGGTGGCCAGCGAGAGCGAGGCGGCGCACTCGCTCGTCCAGGCCGGAGAGGTGGCCGACGCACGCCAGCGCGCGGTGAGCGAGGAGCGCGACGAGGCCCTGCTGGAGGTCCAGACGCTGGCCGCGGCGATCGAGGGGATGGACGAGGGAATGTGGATCACCGACGCCAACGGCGTGGTGCTCCGGCACAACGAGGCGCTCCGGACCATCCTCGGGACCGACCAGGAGCTCGTGGGACAGCGTCCCCTGTTCCTGGTCCGGCGCACCGAGCTGCACGACGCCGTGCTCCGCGCCTGCCGCGAGGGCGTGACCTCGAAGGTCGAGGTGTCGATGGACGCGCCGCGGAGCAAGACGCTCGAGGTGCACCTCGCCCCCCTGGGTGGCTCGCTGCCGGGAAGCGCGGCCGTGTTCCGTGACGTCACGGAGCGCAAGCGGCTCGAGCGCGTCCGTCAGGACTTCGTGGCCAACGTGAGCCACGAGCTGCGAACGCCCATCGCCGCCATCCTGGGCTACGCCGAGACGCTGCGGTCGGGGGCGCTCTCCGACGCGAAGCACGCCCCGCAGATGGTGGAGATCATCCATCGCCAGTCGGAGCGGCTCGGCGACCTGGTGTCGGACCTGCTCGAGCTCTCACGCCTGGATGCGGGCGAGCGGCCGCTGTCGGCGTCGGTGGTGTCGCTCGGCGAGGTCGCGCGACAGGCGAGCGAGGCGATGGAGCCTCGCGCTGCGAGCAAGCACCTGTCGCTGCAGCTCCGCGTCCCGCCGGATCTCACGGCCCGCGCCGACCCGAAGGCGCTCGAGCAGGTACTGCTGAACCTCCTCGACAACGCCATCAAGTACACACCCGAGGGGGGGACGGTGGAGGTCAGCGGCGAGCGCGTGGGCGACCGGGCGGAGCTGTCGATCAAGGACACCGGCCTGGGCATCGAGGCCCGGCACCTCCCCCGGCTCTTCGAGCGGTTCTACCGGGTGGACCGGGGCCGCAGCCGGGAGATGGGCGGCACCGGGCTCGGCCTGTCCATCGTCCGGCACCTGGTGAACGGGATGGAGGGGGACGTCCGGGTGGCGAGCCAGCTCGGGGTGGGAACCACGTTCACCGTGGTGCTCCCGGTCGTCTGACCACCAGGGGTCCCGGGCCGGGCCGACCCACCCGCCAATGGCCGTCCGGTGACGGGAGCGGGTACACTCGACAGGCCATGCGGGTGGCCATCCTGGCAGACATCCACGGGAATCTCCCGGCCTGCGAGGCGGTCCTCCAGGACATCGCGCGAAACGGGGCGGACGTGGTGGTCGCGGCGGGGGACCTGGCGCTGCGGGGGGCGCACCCGCGCGAGACGGTGGAGCTGCTCGCCGACGAGTGCCAGTCGATCCTGATGGGGACCACCGACTGTAACATCGCGGGCAACTACCTCGGCGG
>CAZDSB010000383.1:0-14807 GCA_964507515.1 uncultured Myxococcaceae bacterium | reverse complement strand
GTGCCCACGGGTTGCGCGGCGGCCGTGGTCCTCCTCGCCGACATGCCCCTGGTGGTGGCAGAGATGATCCGCACACTCCTCCGGCGGTACCGCGACGGGCGGCCGCTGCTGGTGGTGTCGGACTACGAGGGCGTGGATGCTCCGCCCATCCTCTACGATCGCGCGCTGTTCGGAGAGCTTGCGGTCCTCGAGGGCGAGGGGTGCGGCAAGCGAGTCGTGAAGCGTCACAGCAGCGAGGCGGTGCGGATCCGCTGGCCCGCGGCTGCCCTCACCGACCTCGACCGCCCGGAGGACATCGAGCGGGTGCGAGGAGAGCTGGGGGGCGAACGATGAAGGCGGATCTGCTGCGACTGGCGGCCGACCTCGCCTCGCGGCGGCAGCCGTTCGTGCTCGCGATGGTCGTGCGCCGCCAGTCCTTCACCTCCTCGCAGCAGGGGGACATGGCCATCATCACCGCCGACGGCGGCTACCATGGCTGGCTCGGCGGAAACTGCACCCAGCCGGTGGTGAAGCGCGAGGCGGCCCGGGCCCTGGCGGACGGTCGTCCACGCCTGCTGTCGCTGTCGCCCGAGGCAGGCGCGGAGGCGCGGCCCGGGGTCACCGTCCTTCCGATGGTCTGCCAGAGCGGGGGAACCGTGGACGTGTACCTGGAGCCGGTCCTGCCGCCGCCGCGCCTCGTGCTATTCGGGCTGTCCCCCGTCATCCGTGCGCTGGCGCAGCTCGGGAAGGGGCTGGGGTACTCGGTGGACGTGGTGGATCCGGACGCGACGCCGGCGCTGCTGCCGGGCGCGGACCGGGTGATGGTGGACTTCGCGAGCGCGGAGCTTCGTGAGACCGGCACGTCGCCGCGGACCTGCGCGGTGGTGGCGACGATGGGAGAGCACGACGAGGAGGCGGTGACCGCGGCGCTGGGCCTGCGGCCCGAGTACCTCGGCGTGGTCGCCAGCCGCACGCGGTTCGGACAGCTTCGCGACGGGCTGCTCGGGCGCGGCGTGTCGGCCGAGCCACTGGATCGCATCCGGAATCCCGCCGGCCTCGACATCGGCGCCAGGCTGCCCGAAGAGGTCGCCCTGAGCATCCTCGCCGAGATCGTCCAGCTCTCACGGACCCACGCCGCCGAGGAGCCCGCGCCGTCGCCACCTCCGCAGGCGAACGAGGCGATCGACCCGGTGTGCGGGATGACGGTCGTGGTGGCCACCGCACGCCATCGCGTCGAGCAGGCCGGCCGGACCTACGTCTTCTGCAACTCGAGATGCCGGGAGAAGTTCCTGGTGGCCCCCGAGCGCTACCTCGATCCGGTCACCACCGCACGCTGAGCGAGGAATGGCCCTGGAGATCGTCAAGACCTTCGAAGTCAACGCCGCGCCGGACGCGGTGTGGAGCTTCCTGACCGACCTGCCACGGGTCGCGCGCTGTCTGCCGGGTGCGGCCATCGGCGACAAGCTGGACGAGAAGACCTCGAGCGGGACGATGACCATCAAGGTCGGGCCGGTGTCGTCGACCTATCGTGGCAAGGTGGTCTTCGAGCGGCTCGATGCGGCGGCCCGGACGGCGGAGATCGTCGCGACCGGGCAGGACGTGAGAGGCAAGGGCGGCGCGGATCTGAAGTTGACCAGCAGCCTGAAGGCGCTGCCCGGCGGAAAGACCGAGGTCACCGCCGTGTCGCTGGTGAACGTGACCGGGATGCTCGCGCAGATGGGCCGGGGGATGATCCAGGACGTCAGCGACGAGATGTTCCAGATCTTCTCCGAGCGGATGCGCGCCGAGCTCGAGGCTTCGGCCGGGCCGGCCGTGGCGACTCGGCCGACGAACGGAGTGGGCGCCAGCGGCGACTCGGCGCCTGCCACGCAGGGCGCATCCGCCCCGGCCCCGTCTTCACCTGCCGCCGTGCCGGCCCGGCCCGAGGCCCTGGACGCCGCAGCGCTCGGTGCGCGGGTCGCGCGGCGGTCGGCGGCGCGGATGGTGAAGCAACCCGCCTTCTGGGCCGTGCTGCTCCTCGTCGCGGCGGGGCTCGCGTACCTGTTGCTGCAGCGGTCGTCGTCAGGTCCGTAGGAGGAACCATGATTCCTGCGTCGTTCGACTACCACGCACCCGGCACGCTGCCGGAAGCGCTGGCGTTGCTCTCGAAGTACGGAGACGACGCCAAGGTGCTCTCGGGAGGTCAGAGCCTTCTGCCCCTCCTCAAGCTTCGCCTCGGCCAGACCGGACACTTGATCGACATCGGGCGGATCCCGGGCCTGGAGTACATCCGGGAGGAGGACGGGTTCCTCCTCATCGGAGGGCGAACGCGGGAGTCCGCGCTCGAGACGTCCGAGCTCGTCCGGAGCCGGTACCCCATCCTCCACGACACGGCGAAGGTCATCGCCGATCCGCTGGTGCGGAACATGGCGACCATCGGCGGCAACCTGGCGCACGGCGACCCGGGCAATGATCACCCGGCCACCATGCTCGCGCTGGGAGCGCAGGTGGTGGCCACCGGGCCGAACGGAGAGCGGGTCATCCCCGTCGAGCAGTTCTTCCTCGGCCTGTTCCGCACCGCGCTGCGTCCCGACGAGGTGCTGACGGAGATCCGGATCCCGGTGCCGCCGGCCCGGTCCGGAGGGGCTTATCTCAAGCTCGAGCGCAAGGTGGGCGACTACGCCACCGCGGCGGCCGCGGCGCAGGTGACGCTCGGGGGCGGGGGAGCGGTCGAGCGAGTCGGCCTGGCGCTGACGAACGTGGGTCCGACTCCAGTCAAGGCCGTGGAGGCCGAGAAGTTTCTGGCGGGGAAACGCCCCGACGCGGCGACGCTGGGAGAGGCCGCGCAGCGGGCAGCGAAGGCCTCCTCTCCGAGCGCCGACCGGCGTGGATCCGTCGAGTACAAGCGGGAGATGGCGCGGGTCCTGACGACACGCGCGCTGAAGCTCGCCGTCGAGCGGGCGGGAGGCAAGTAGCCATGGCCACGCACGAGATAAAGGTCACGGTGAACGGAACCGCGTACGACGCGCAGGTCGAATCGCGGCTGCTCCTGGTCCATCTGCTGCGGGATCAGCTCCGGCTGACGGGCACGCACATCGGCTGCGACACCACGCACTGCGGGGCCTGCACGGTGCTGCTCGACGGGCAACCGGTGAAGTCCTGCACCGTGCTCGCGGTCCAGGCCAACGGGCGGCAGATCTCCACGGTGGAAGGGCTGGAGAAGGAGGGGAAGCTCCATCCGCTCCAGGAAGGCTTCTGGGAGAAGCATGGTCTGCAGTGCGGTTACTGCACACCGGGGATGCTGATGACCACCTGCGCGCTGCTGGCGAAGAGCAAGAACCCGAGCGAGATGGAGATCCGCGAAGCCATTTCCGGAAATCTGTGCCGTTGCACGGGCTACAACAACATCGTCAAGGCCGTTCAGTTCGCGGCCGAGCGGCTGAGGAAGGAGGCGTGACCATGCAACCCAGGACGACTCCGGAGGTGGGGGGCATGGGGCACTCGTTGAAGCGCAAGGAGGATCCGCGCTTCATCCGCGGCAAGGGCAACTACGTCGACGACATCGTGCTGCCGGGCATGCTCTGGATGGACATCGTCCGGAGCCCGTTCGCGCACGCGAAGATCAAGTCGATCAACACCGAGAAGGCGCTCAAGGTTCCCGGGGTGCTCGCGGTCATCACTGGCGAGACGCTCGCCAAGTACAACCTCCACTGGATGCCGACCCTCATGTCGGACACCCAGATGGTGCTTCCGACCGAGAAGGTGATGTACCAGGCGCAGGAGGTGGCCGCGGTCATCGCCACCAGCCGGTACGCCGCTGCGGACGGAGTGGACGCGGTGGAAGTGGACTACGAGCCGCTGCCGGTGGTGGTGGACCCGTTCAAGGCGCTCGAACCGAACGCGCCGGTCCTCCGCACCGACAAGAAGGACAAGAAGGACAACCGCATCTTTCACTGGGAAGCGGGTGACCGCGCGGCGACCGAGAAGGCTTTCGCCGAGGCGGACGTGCGCGTGAAGCAGTCCCTGTACATTCCGCGCATCCACGTCGCGTCGATCGAGACCTGCGGTTGCATCGCCGACTTCGACCGGGTGAACGGGAAGCTGACCGTCTACATGACGACCCAGGCGCCGCACGCGATCCGGACCGTGTTCGCGCTGGTGGCGGGGCACGTCGGCCTCTCCGAGGAGCGGATCCGGATCATATCGCCGGACATCGGTGGGGGCTTCGGCGGGAAGGTGCCGGTGTACCCCGGCTACGTCATCGCCACGGCCGCGTCGGTGGTCATCGGAAAGCCGGTGAAGTGGATCGAGGACCGGATGGAGAACCTCCAGGCCGACTCGTTCGCGCGCGACTACCACATCACGGCCGAACTGGCGGCGAGGAGGGACGGGACGATCACCGCGCTGCGGATGAAGACCCTCGCCGACCACGGCTATGCCGACGCGGCGGCGAACCCGTCGAAGTTCCCGGCGGGTCTGTTCTCCATCTGCACCGGCTCGTACGACGTGAAGAAGGCATTCGTCGAGGTCGACGGTGTGTACACGAACAAGCCGCCGGGGGGTGTTGCGTACCGGTGCTCGTTCCGGGTGACGGAGGCAATTCACGCCATCGAGCGCATCACCGACGTGCTCGCGCAGGAGCTGAAGATGGATCCCGCCGAGCTGCGGATGAAGAACTTCATCCCCAAGGAGAAGTTCCCTTACAAGTCGGCGCTGGGCTGGGAGTACGACAGCGGGGACTACGGGCCTGCGCTGCGGATGGCCATGGACAAGATCGGCTACGCCGCGCTGCGGAAGGAGCAGGCGGAGAAGCGGGCCCGTGGAGAGCTGATGGGGATCGGAATCTGCAGCTTCACCGAGATCCTCGGCGCGGGTCCGTCCAAGCACTTCGACATCCTGGGCATCAAGATGTTCGACAGCTGCGAGCTGCGGATCCACCCGACCGGCAAGGCGATCGCGCGGTTCGGGACGAAGTCGCAGGGTCAGGGCCACGAGACGACCTACGCGCAGATCGTCGCGGAGGAGCTGGGCATCCCCGCCTCTGCAGTGCAGGTCGAGGAGGGGGACACCGACACGGCGCCCTACGGGCTGGGCACGTACGCCAGCCGCTCGACGCCGACGGCGGGTGCGGCCGGGGCGATGGCGGCCCGAAAGATCCGCGAGAAGGCAAGGAAGATCGCGGCGCACCTGCTCGAGGTCTCGCCGGACGATCTGGTGTGGGAACTGGGGAAGTTCTCGGTGAAGGGAGCGCCGTCGCGGTCGAAGACCATCCAGGAGATCGCGTTTGCGGCGTACACCAACCATCCGCCGGGGATGGAGGCCGGGCTCGAGGCGGTGGACTACTACGACCCACCGAACCTGACGTTCCCCTTCGGTAGCTACATCTGCGTGGTGGACATCGACCGCGGGACGGGGATGGTGAAGATCCGGCGGTTCGTCGCGGTGGACGACTGCGGAAACATCATCAACCCGATGATCGTCGACGGGCAGATCCACGGCGGGCTGACGATGGGGATGGCGCCCGCGCTGCTGGAAGAGATCAGCTACGACGAGAACGGGAACAACCAGGCCGGGAGCTTCATGGACTACCTGGTGCCGACCGCGGTCGAGAGCCCGTCCTGGGAGACGTTCAAGACGGTGACGCCGTCACCGCACCACCCGCTGGGAGCAAAGGGGGTGGGCGAGTCGGCGACCGTGGGGGCGCCGCCGGCGATCGTGAACGCGGTGGTGGACGCGCTGGCCCACCTCGGGGTGAAGCACGTGGACATTCCGATCACGCCCGAGAAGGTGTGGCGCATCCTCAAGGAGAAGGGAGTCGCCGAGTAGCGATGACGACGGCCTTCCAGCTCCCCACGCCGGCGCGGCGGCCGGCCTGGGGGTTCCTCGCGGCGCTGGTCGCGCTCAGCGCCGTTGGCTGGGCGTGGTCGCTTCAGCTCGCGGGCGTGGGACACCACGGGCTTCCGCTCTGGGGGCGGGTGCTGATGTGGACCACGATGATGGTGGGGATGATGGTTCCTCCCGAGGTCCCGACGCTGGTCCGGCTGGCGCAGGAGGAGCGCTGGGGACGGTGGCGGGCGGCGGGGAGCGCGACGGCGCTGCTCGGGGGGTACCTGGCGGTGTGGGCGCTGGCGAGCGCGGGTCTGGCGGTTCTCGATGCGAGGCTGGGGGCGTGGGGCCTCATGACGCACGAGATGGCGTCGCGGAGCGTCGCGCTGAACGTGGTCATCCTTGCGGGCGCGGGTCTGGCGCAGCTGTCGCCGTGGAAGTCGGCGTGTCTCGAGCGCTGCCGCTCGATCCCGCGCGCGCTGCGGGAGGGTTCGGCGGGCCCGCTGGGGTCCGGGCTGCGGCACGGCGTGGCGTCGGTGGCGTCGTGCGGCGTTCTGATGCTGGTGCTCCTGGTGGTGGGGGCGATGAACTGGGTGGCGATGCTGCTGCTCACGGGGTTGCTGGTGGCGGAGCGGCTGGCGCCCGCCGCGGTGTCGCCGTTACTGAGCCGGGTGAGCGGGGCGGGTCTGCTCGGCTGGGCGGGCTGGTCGATGGTGACTGCGGGGTTGCATTGAGAGAGCTGCAGGACATCGTCCGAGGCTGGTCGCATCTCCGCACGCGAGGGCAAGACGTGGTGCTGGCCACGGTGGTCGCGGCGAGCGGTTCGACTTACCGGCGGCCGGGCGCGCGTCTTCTACTCTCGGCGGAGCGGTGGATCGCGGGCGGCATCAGCGGTGGGTGCCTGGAGCGGGACGTCCTGGGCAAGGCCTGGTGGCGGACGCGCGAGGGGCCGCTGGTGGTGACGTACGACTCGACCTCGGCGGACGACGAGGAGACCTGGACGTTCGGATTGGGGTGCAACGGGCGGGTGGATGTGCTCCTCGAGCGGCTACCGCCCTCGGGCGACGCGCACCCGCTGGACTTCATCGCGCGCTGCCTCGAGACACGGAAGTCGGGGGTGATGGCCACGGTGTTCCGGGGAGGTCCGGACACGATGGGACGGCGGCTCCTGCTCGAGCCCGGCGGAATCCGGTCCGACCTTCCGGACGGTCCCGTCGGGGACGACGTCCGCAGGGCAGCGGAGGCAGTGGCCGGGGAGGGGCGAACGCGAACCGAAAAGATCGAGAGCACAGCAGGGGCGCTCGAGGTGCTACTCGAGGTGGTACGCCCGCCTCGTTCGCTGGTCGTCTTCGGGGCGGGTCAGGACGCCGTCCCGCTGGTGAGGCTCGCAGCCGCGCTGGGCTTTCATCTCACGGTGGTGTCAAACACCTCCGGCGGGGCGCCGGCAGACCTTTTTCAGGAAGCAAACATACGGCTCACGGCGAGTCCGAGCGCGATCCGTGAGAAGCTGGTGATCGAGCCCGACGCAGCGGTGGTGATCATGACGCACAATGTGAATCATGATCGAGGCTACCTTCGCTTCGCGCTCGAGTCGGCAAGCCCGTATGTGGGCATTCTTGGTCCGCGTGCACGGACCGAGCGACTGCTGAACGAGCTCGCCGAGGATGGATTTCGCCCGAGCGAGTCACGCCGCGCCGCGCTCTACACCCCGGTCGGCCTGCACCTCGGAGCCGAGCAACCCGAGGAGATCGCCCTGTCCATCCTCGCGGAGATCGAGGCCCGGTTCAGCGGCACGGACGCGCAGAGCCTGCGGGGCCGGCCCGGGCCGATTCACCGACGGCAGCCTTAGGAGTCAGGCTGCGAGCTTTGTTGTTCTAAGGCGAGGCCAGACGAACGGGCGGTATGCGCCCTCGGGGAACACCGCGTCCACCTCGCCACGCCTCCAGCGCTCCGAAGCGCTTCGGAATGCGGCGACGAACGCCCGGAATGTCTCGAGATGCTCCTTGAGAAGGGCCGGGAAGCTCGTGTGACAGGGCGGCCGGGGCGTTCGCTCCTTCTTTCTCGCTCTCCGGAGTGGATTTTGTCGCAGGACACCCGCTCTCCCGAGAAATCGCCGGTGGCACCTCGCGGCCTCGCTCTCGATGGCGCGAATCGCGTCCCGTAGAAATCGGCGGTATGCCTCGGGACTCTGCAGCGTCTGTAGCGGAAGCGGGGTGAGCGCGAGGGTGACATGCTCCGCCCACTTCTCCGCGAAAGGTTCGGGCTTCTTGGGTGGGCGGGGCACCTTTGCCTTTCGAGTCCAGTTGAACCACCGGAAACGTCGGGATGTGCTGTCGAGCATCATCGAAAGCGAGCTGAGTCCCGGCCATTCCTCGCAGGTGCGAACCAGTCCTTCTTTGGGGCCATGCGAGATGACGTAGCGAACGCGACCGAGCAGAGCGATCTCGTCGAGGACTGGTTCGGCGGAATAGCGCCGCTCCCAAAACCTGCCCTGCCACCTCACGAGCCGTCCGACCTTCTTGGAGACGTTGGTCAACAGGTACTGCATGAAGCGCGGAAGGTTGCCCCTCGGTGCTCGAACGAGCAGGTGCAGGTGATTGGAGGCGAAGACGAAGGCAAAGAGTTCGACTTCGTTCCGCTGCGCAGCTCGCGCCAGTACACCGCCCAGGACGTCGTTCGTCTCGGATGACGGACGCATCAACAGACGGCGCTGGAAGCAGCGGACCGTCACGAAGTAGATCTTCAGTGGATCAAACATCCTCAGTGGCCAGCCCATGGACTCCCCCCTTGTTGAGGCGAGTCCCCAAGCACGAACCGGGCCAGCGAAAGGTGTTTGATACCTTTCTGGGGATACCTTTCTGGGGAGGACCGTCCCGTGTCAGCGCGCGCCGGCTTTCAGGACGCCGCCGATCTCGTCGTACAGGTGAATGGCGCTCTTCACCGCCTTGTCCCAGTCGCCGAGATGCAGGCTCTCGTTCTCCGAGTGGGCGTTCGTGTACGGGTCCTCCACGCCGATCAGCAGCGCCGGAACACCCCCGAGCTCCCGGGCGAACGGCTCGACGAAGGGAATGCTCCCCCCGCAGCCTATCGTCACCGGCTCAACCCCGTACCCCTTCCTCAGCGCCCGGAAGGCCGCCTGGAACGCCGGGTGACTCGAGTCGGTGTACCACCACCCCGCTGCGTCATCGGCATGCACCTCGACCTCGAGTCCCCACGGCGCCGCCTTCTTCAGCGCCTCCACCACCCGGCGCTGGACGTCCTTCGGGTCGAGGTTCGGCACCAGCCGCACCCCCACCCGCGCCCAGGCCGACTCTGAGATGATGTTCCGCGCATCCTTCCTGCTGCTCGCCTGGAACGCATTCACCGCGATCGACGGTTGACGCCAGTTCATCTCCCACGGATGCGTCCCGCCGCCGAGCAGCTCCACCCCGGGGAGCATCCCCGCCTGCTTCCGGAAGTGCGCCGCGTCACCCGGGAGCGCCGCGATGCTCTTCCGCTCGCTCTCGGTGAGCGGCTTCACTTGCTCCTTGATGCCAGGGATGGCGATGCTCCCGTCCGGATTCGTTAGCGAGGCGAGCATCCGGCAGAGCCCCATCACCGGGTCCGGCACCGGCCCACCCCACATTCCCGAGTGCACCGACTGCTTCAGCGCCCGTACCTCCACGCTCACGACCACGATGCCCCGCAGAGCCGTGGTGATCGAAGGAAGCCCGGTCTCGAAGTTGCTCGTGTCGGTGAGGACGATCGCGTCCGCCTGCAGCAGCTTGGCGTTCTTCTTCAGGAACGCCGTCAGGTGTGACGAACCAACCTCCTCCTCGCCCTCGACCACGATCTTCACGTTCAGCGGCAGCCCACCGCTTCCCTTCCGCCACGATTCGACGGCCGAGGTGTGGACCACGATCCCCGCCTTGTCGTCCGCCGCGCCCCGCCCGTAGAGCCGCGGGCTCTTGTCCGGCCCACCGTTCCGCTCGGTGGGCTCGAAGGGCGGACTCTCCCACGCTGCTTCGTCCCCTGCGGGCTGCACGTCATGATGCGCGTACAGGAGGAGCGTCGGCTTCCCGGGCGCTTCGAGGATCTCGCCGTAGACGTAAGGATGCGCCCCGTCCACCTCGAGGAGCTGCACCTTCGAGAAGCCTCGCTCGCGCAGGAGGCTCGCGGTCGCCTCGGCGCTCGCCCGGACCTTCGCCGGGTCGAACCCCGGGAACGACACCGAGGGGATGCGCACCAGCTTCTTCAGATCCTCCAGGTAGCGGGCGCGGTGTTCGGCGAAGTGCTTCAGGGCTTTGTCGGTGGCCATGGCGGCTCCTTACCATTGCTACGACCCCCGAGCCTGCACTGGAGTGTCGGCCGGCGACAGGAGGAGGGTCGATGGCGGACTACGAAAAGCTGGGGGTCTTCTATCTGGGGCGACGCTGGGACCCGAAGAGCCGGAAGACTCTCCCCGAGCTCCTGCTCTACGACTCGAAGGACCTCACCACCCACGGGGTCTGCGTGGGGATGACCGGGAGCGGGAAGACCGGCCTCTGCATAGGGCTCCTCGAGGAAGCCGCCATCGATGGCATCCCCGCCCTCGCCATCGACCCCAAGGGCGACCTGGCCAATCTCGCGCTCACCTTCCCGTCGCTGTCGCCCGCGGACTTCCTTCCCTGGGTGGACCCTGACGAGGCGAAGAAGCAGGGCCTCACGCCAGCGCAGCTCGCCGAGAAGACGGCAGCAACCTGGAAGAAGGGCCTCGCGGACTGGGATGAGGACGGTGCCCGCATCACCCGCTTCCGCGAGGCCTGCGAGGTCGCCATCTACACGCCGGCCAGCAGGGCGGGACGCCCGCTCGCCCTGCTCCGGGCCCTCACCGCGCCGCCCCAGGCCGTCCTCGACGACGAGGAAGCCCTCCGGGCGCGGGTGCAGGGAGCGGTGTCCGGCCTCCTGGCACTCGCTGGGATCCAGTCGGACCCGATGCAGGGTCGCGAGCACATTCTCCTCTCGCAGCTGGTCCAGCGCGCGTGGAGCGGTGGGCACGACCTCGATCTCGCGGGCCTCATCCAGGGGGTCCAGCGGCCGTCGTTCGACAAGGTGGGGGTCCTGGACCTCGAGTCCTTTTACCCGGCGAAGGACCGGGCCGGGCTCGCTCTCGCGCTCAACAACGTGCTCGCCTCGCCGGGGGCCGCCGCGTGGGCCGACGGCGAGCCACTGGACATCCAGAAGCTGCTGTGGACCGCCGAGGGGAAGCCACGCATCGCGGTGCTCTCCATCGCGCACCTCTCGGACGCGCAGCGGATGTTCTTCGTGACGACCCTCCTCAGCGAGGTCCTGGCTTGGATGCGGACCCAATCCGGTACCGGCTCGCTGCGCGCGCTGGTCTACATGGATGAGATCTTCGGGTATTTCCCGCCGAGCGCGGCGCCGCCCTCGAAGCTCCCGATGCTCACCCTGCTCAAGCAGGCGCGCGCCTTTGGCGTTGGCATCCTGCTCGCCACGCAGAACCCGGTGGACCTCGACTACAAAGGGCTCGCCAACGCGGGGACATGGTTCATCGGCCGGTTACAGACCGAGCGCGACAAGCTCCGGGTCCTGGATGGCCTGCAGGGGGCGATGGATGCAGCCAGCCACGCCTTCGATCGACAGGAGATGGACCGACTGCTCTCTGGACTCGGTTCTCGCGTCTTCCTGCTGAACAACGTGCACGAGGATGCGCCCGAGCTGTTCCAGACGCGCTGGACTCTCTCGTACCTTCGGGGACCGCTCGACAAGGACCAGATCAAGCTGCTCGCGGGACAGCAAGGCCAGGGCGGGACGGCAACGGCCGAGAGCAAGGACCCGTCAACGCGCCCGGTCGCCGTGCCGAGCGCGGCTGGGCGACGTCCTGTCCTGCCTGCGGGAATCCCCGAGGCCTTTCTCCCCGCGACGCCGGGTTCGGGCGCGCTGAGTTACCGGCCGGCCATCCTCGGTCAGGCGCGACTCCACTACGTGGACAAGAAGGCTGCCGTCGACGCATGGCAGTCCATGGCGCTGCTCGCCCCGGTCGACGGGACCGCCGCCCAGTGGGACGAGGCGAGCGAGCTTCCTGCCGACGCGGGCACGCGACTCGGCAGCGCCCCCGCCGAAGGAGCCGCGTTCGAGGAGCCGCCGGCCGCGGTGACGAACGCCGGCGCGTGGGCGGAGTGGAAGAGGTCACTGGCCGCCGCGCTGTACCAGTCGCGGCCCCTGAAGCTCTACAGATGCGACGCGCTCGACGAGGTCTCGACCCCAGGCGAGTCGGTCGCGGAGTTCAAGGGGCGGCTCTCTCATTCCGGACGCGAGCAGCGCGATGCCGACGTCGAGGCGCTCCGGAAGAGGTGGGCTCCGAGGCTGCAGACGCTGCAGAACGCGGTGCAGCGGGCGCAGAAGGGACTGGCGGACCAGCAGTCGCAGGCATCGGGGCAGACACTCGATACGGTCGTGACCGTCGGGACCACGCTGCTCGGCGCGTTCCTCGGACGAAAGACCCTCAGCGTGACGAACCTCAACCGGGCGCGGACGGCGCTCCGGAGCGGGAGCCGCACTGTGAAGGAACGTCAGGACGTGGGCAGCGCGCAGCAGCAGCTCGAGTCGGCGAAGAAGCAGCTCGCCGACGCCGAGGCCGAGTTCCAGGAAGATACCGAGAAGCTCGAGGCCTCCGCGGCGCCCGAGGCACTTACCGTGGTCGAGTTCACCGTCCCGCCGCGAAAGTCGGACATCGCCGTGGGAAATCTGCTCCTGGCCTGGACCCCGTGGCGCACCGGGCCAGACGGCGTGCCGGCGCCGGCCTCAGCGCTCGATTGAGGGGCCCCCCGCTCGAGGTGTCCCGCTCGAGGTGTCCCGCTCGAGGTGTCCGCTCGAGGTGTCAAACACCTTCTCTCCCAAGACCTCGAACTACCCCACGAAATCAACGCGTCACCGAATTGGAGGTGTCGAATTGGAGGTGTCAAACACCTCCCTCGCGCTCAGCGGCGGCTGTCCCAGACGCCGAGCACCACCGGCAATCCTCCATTGACCAGCCGATGCAGGCGGTCGGGCGGCCTCCCTCCCGCCCTGACGAGCCTGGTCTCGTCATCCACCAGCAGCGCCCGGCGCCAGCCCGAGAATTCGCGGCTCAGGGTCTGCGCCAGCGCCGAGTCGAAGGCCTCCAAGCCTCCCCGCGCATCCACCCGCACTCCGTAAGGAAGATTGCCAACCACGAGGCCCGGCGTCGTCGCGCCTGCCACTGCGCTCGCCACATCCGCTCGGTCGAGCTTGAGATCCGCGAGCACCCCAGCACGGCGCGCGTTTCGCCGGGCCGTGCCGAGAGCACCGGCGTTCACGTCGGTCCCGACGATGGGCGCCGCCGCCGTGGGACGGATCTGGGAGCGCAGCCGGTCTCGCCGACCGCTCCAGTCATCCTGCTCCGCGCGTGGCCAACGCTCTGCCGCAAAGGTGCGCCCGAGTCCCGGCGGCACGGAGCGGGCCATCAGCGCGCCCTCGATGATCAGCGTCCCCGAACCGCAGACCGGATCTCGCAGCGGCTCGTCGGACACGTACCCGGCCAGGGCAAGCACACCCGCGGCAAGCGTCTCGCGCATCGGCGCCCGTGAGGTCTCCTGTCGCCACCCGCGCCGATGGAGAAGCTCGCCCCCGACGTCGGCCGACAGGGAGCCTCGTCCGTCCACGACCCGGAGCAGCAACCGTGGCTTCTCGCCTGCTCGATCCTCGGCGCGGGCCACCTCGACCGGGCGCTGCCAGAGCCGGCTCAGGCTGCTCGCGAGCGCACGCGGAGCTGGTACTCCAGAGAGCCGGATCGAGCTCTCGAGGACGACCGCCGCGCCCGTGCCGACGACCTCCCCGAGCCGCGCCCCCCGCAGCACATGCTCCACTTCCGTCCAGCGCCGCGCGGGAAATGACAGGAGGCGGAGGAGCACGCGCTCGGCGACCCGGAGAACGAGCAACGCCTCGGCGTGGATTCCCGCAGGACCGACGAGCTCGAGCCCTCCCGCGACGGGGTGAACTGCACCGATGCGTCGAGCCTCGACCTGCAGGACCCTCTCGAGGCCCGGCAGGCACTGGACGAAGACCTGCTCCTGCTCGGTGCGCTGGCTCATCACCACTCGCTTCGTTATGCCTGCATCTGGTCGTGCCGCCCGAACGCTACAAGCCGAAGACCTTCGAGGTCGTCGTCACAGAGGTCATCCGCGAGACTCCGGACACCGTCACGCTCGTTCTCGACGCCCCGGAGATTCCGCCGTACCGAGCGGGGCAGTTCCTGACCATCGACCCGCATGTCTTCCCCGTCGTCGCCGGACAGGTGGCCTACGTCGAGCAGCTCAAGGGCGGCAAGAAGGAGCTCGTCCGCGCGTACTCGATGGCCTCGGCGCCCCACGAGCCGCTGGCCATCACCATCAAGGAAGAGCCGTACCGTTCCGGAGATCTGCACGCGGCAATCCTCTCGCCCCTCCTCGTCTACGGCATTTCGGTGGGGACGCGTTTCCCGGTCGTCGGTTTCACCGGGCCCTACACCTTGCCGCCCGACATCGAGCAGCGAACCGATCACGTCGTCCATCTGGTCGCCGGCTCGGGTGTCGTTCCGAATTACAGCATCGTGAAGGACTCGCTCCGGAACCATCCGAAGCTCCGACACACGTTCATCGACACCAACAAGACCTGGGGAGACATCATCTTCCGCGAGGGGCTCGCGCGGCTGGCGACCGAACACCCTGACCGGTTCCGGCTCGTTCACACCCTCACCCGCCAGAGCGACCTCGCCCAGCTCCCCGGTGACGTCCGCCCGGGACGGATCGGAGCCGACCTTCTGCGCGAGCTCGTTCCGGACTCGGGCACGGCCTTCGCGTACCTCTGCGGGCCGGCGATCGCCTCATGGGACCGGAAGAAGGCTCTCGAAGCGGGCACCAGCCCGACGCCGCGCTTCCTCGAGTCCACGATCGCCAACCTTCAGTCCGTCGGTTTCACCCCCGCGCGAATCAAGCGCGAGGCGTACGGCTGAAGAGATCCCGGCGAACCGGCGGCACCGACCGCGT
>CAZDSB010000382.1:0-5445 GCA_964507515.1 uncultured Myxococcaceae bacterium | reverse complement strand
TCCGGATCGTCGAGAACCTTGGCGAGCGAGGCGAGTACAGTGATCGCCTGGTTGATGGCGTGGAGCCGGGCCTCCGGGATGCTTCCCGGCAGCGAGGCACGCCAGGCCCGCAGCGGCCTGAGCAGCGCGACCAGCTTCGATGCGACGTGCTCGAATCGGGCCTGCGGATCGCTCCCGGCCGAGCCTTCCTCGCCGTCCGCCCAGCGCCGGATCGCGGCCTCGAGCGCACGAGACGACACCGTGACCTTCTCCAGGGCATCCACGACCCGCACCGGGAGGGCGCCAGGGCGGTCGACGGCGAGCGTGAGCAGGCGCTCGGAGAGCCGGCGATGCCGCTCGACCTGCCGCTCCAGCGTCTCCGCCGGCCGGCCGCCCAGCTCCTCGTGGTCCAGGGCATGGACCGCGGCGTCGACACACCGCGCGCAGATGCGGCCGGCACCGCCCGAGAAGAGCGGACCGCTCTCCTCCGCCGGGCGTCCACAGAAGGAGCAACGTCCGCTGTCGTGTCGCCCAGGCATCGACCGACCTTCCGCCGAGTTGTCTTGCAGGGCGCCACCGCCCCGTGACACACACCGCCACTCTCGCATGCTCCGCATCCGGATCGGCCGACGCTGGACCCGCGAGCGCGGCACCGCCCCGCACGATTCGGTGTCCCTCGAGCTGGACGGGGTCGCCCTGGTCGAGGGCGCCGAGGACGAGCCTCTCCTCCCCCTCGTCGAGGCCCTCCTCGCCTGCACCGGCGCCCTCGCCCGCGGCACGGCGATGGCCGACGTCTCCTTGCCGGAGTCCGGGCTCGTCCTCTGCCTGGAGAACACCGAGGATGGCTGCGCCTTGCGCATCGCGTCGCTCGCCCGGCCCGCCCGCCTCGTCCGCCGCGTCCGCCTCGACTGGTCCGAGTGGTGCGAGGCCATCATCCGGATGGGCGAGCAGTTCCTCAGCGACCTCGAGGAGTCCGCCGTCCCCGCCACCAGCCGACGCGCGGTCCGTGAGCGCGTCCGCGCGCTCCGTCATCCCTCGCGCCTCGCGCCACCCCGTCCGGTCGCTCCGATCGGGCTCCGCCTCGGCGCATCGGGGCGCTCCCTCGTGCTTCAGCTGAACGACGGCTCTGCCCTGCTCGAGCGCGCCCCCCGTGGGAACGCCGCCGCGCTCGGAGCGCTGCTCGGCTCGGGGCGGATCTGGGTCTCCGGCGCTCCCGATGGCTGGCAGCTCAAGGGACCGGCGCTCCTGCACGTGCTCGAGCTCGTCCGCTGCGGCGAGGAGGTCCAGCGCGCGCTGGGTTCCACCGTTCCCTCGATCGAGATCCAGCTGCCCGACGGGCCGTCACGGGTCTCGCTCGCCGGCCCGGGTTGGTCACTCGGGAAGGAGACACTTCCCTGGACCGCCGAGGAGGTCGCTCGCGCGCTGCTCACGCTTGGCGCGTCCGCTGCCCGGGCGGTGCGCTGGGCCGTGCCCGGACAGCGGCGCAATCCGCACCTCGAGGAGCTGGTCGCTCGCTCCGAGTCGGGCCTCGCGCTCCTCCGCCCGGCCACGGCACCGCAGCGGGAGCGCGCACCGGCACGCCGCCGGAAGCCGGCGCGCGCGGCGGCTCGGGCGGTGCGGCCGCTCCGGCGCGAGGGCAGCATCCGTCGCCTGCGCTTCCTGCCGGTGGCCCTCGCCCCGGGCCTGGCGGGCCCGGGCCCGGCCACCCTGGTCGGGACGGACTCGGGCGTCGTCCTGATCTCCAACCGCGGGA
This sequence comes from uncultured Myxococcaceae bacterium, assembly GCA_964507515.1. Lineage (GTDB taxonomy): Bacteria > Myxococcota > Myxococcia > Myxococcales > Myxococcaceae > RPRB01. The sequence goes on along the minus strand of CAZDSB010000382.1, from coordinate 3,713 downwards.
TGGATGTCGTCGGATGGGACGGGAAGCTCCGCCTCCACCGGCCGACGCCGCGCGGAGGAACCGCCGCTCCCGACGGGCGAAGCGCGGCCGCCACGCGCAACCGCATCTACGGCTACGGGCCCCAGGACGGGAACCCGCGCTGGTTCCAGCCGCACGACGGCGCGGCCCTCGACCCGGTAGCCATCTCTGTCGAGAACCTGCTGCTCTTCGGCGTCGAGCGGCGCGGCGTGCGCGCGGTGGACTTCCTCACCGGGCGGGAACGCTGGTCCTTCCTTCCCGCGCGGACCCGGCGGCTCCACCTCGCGCTGGCCGGGGTCACCGTCCTCGCCGCCTCCGAGTCCGGGGTGCTCACCGGGCTCGACCTCCACGACGGCACGGTACGCTTCCGGGTCGCCGCGCCCCTGCCCTTCACGGGGCCGGCGCAGGCGTGGGGGCCGGTGGTGCTCGTCCCGCTCGGTCGCGAGGACCGCTCCGCGCTGCTCGCCCTCGATCCGGTGCTCGGGGAGGTGCGCTGGCTCACCGAGCTGCCCCTCCGTCAGCCGACGCCGCCGACCGCCGGTGGTGCGCGCGCGTGGATCGCCGGCCTGAACGAGGACCGTCCCACCCTGGCCTGCCTCGACGTGCGCGGCCGGGTCCTCTGGCAGCGCGCGGTTCCGGTCCCCGAGCGACCGGCCGGCGTGCTCCGCGCCGGCGTCGAGCTGGTGGCCGTCGGCACCTCCGGCGCCGCGGTGCGTGTCCGGCGCGACGGCAAGTCGGTGTGGCGTGCGGGCGCGGCGGGCGTCGCCCCGGGCCCCATCCCGCCGGCCCTCGAGCACGGCGTGGTGCTCGCCGCCGGCCCGGTGGTGCGCGCGCTCGACGTTCGCCAGGGACGCGTGCTGGCGGAGCTTCCCGCCGGGCGCGGAGTGCGGGCGATGGCGGTGAGCCCGCGGTTGGACGTGGCGCTGCTCGACGAGGCCGGTGATCTCGCCATCCACCGCCTGGCCAGTCATTTCGCCGTCGTGTGAGAACGGCGCCGGGACTTACTTCTGGCCCTTGCGGGCCGCCATCGCGGGGTCGATCTCCTCCTGGCTCCGCGTGGTCGTCGTGGCGCCTTCCCAGGTCTCGCCCGGCTTCAGCTTCCAGTCGTCGGGAACGGGCAGCTTCCAGCTGTACTGCGCGCTGATGTCGCCGCCGGTCGGAGAGTGCGAGCGCACCGAGACCAGCATCTCCATCTGGGTCACGTTCGCCGGGACCGGATCGAGCTCGTACTGACCGAGCACGGTCTGGGGCGGGAACTCCGCGATGAGCCGCTCTGGGTAGTCGTTTCGCATGCCGGGATTCGAGGTGCTCATCTCGCCGAAGAGCTTCCCCTTGTCGTCGAGCAGCCGGTAGGTGGTGGCGAACTCGGCCCAGGTCTGCACGCGCTTGATGCCGGTCCGCTCGTCCTCGCGCGTCTCGCGCTGCGCGCCCCAGAGGACGATGGGGAAGCGGATCTTCGGCTTGTTGCCCATCATCACCACGTCGGCGGAGACCACGTCGAGCCGGAGCCCCTTGTCCGTGCCGGTCAGCACCGGGGCGTACTTGCCGGTCCGCATGCGGTCGAACATCGCCTTCTCCCACTCCCAGAACGCCTTGCGGTTGACCGGATTCGCCATCGGCCCGCGCGGGCGGCCGTCGGGGAGCTGGGGCAGCTCGGTCTCGGCGGCGGCCTTCGCCTTCCGCTCGATGTCCTTGAGGTAGTCGTCGTAGGCGGGGTTCCCGCCGAACTTCGCCTGCTGGCTCGAGACCTGCTCGAAGTACCAGTGCAGGTAGCCCTTGATGTCGTTCCGGTACGAGTCGGCGTCGGGGTTGTTGCGGATCCACCCGGCCCGCTCGAGCGCCTCGTTCTTGAGCCGGAGCGCGGCGAGCTCCTTGGCGGACTGCGCCTGCGCTTCGGAGGCGTGCCGGTACCCCACGATGCCGGCGGCGCTGAAGCCGGCGATCACCAACAGGAGGACGATGGCCAGGTTGCGGTTCATGTCGGACCGGAAGTCTCCCCCGGGCCTCCGGGCGGGTCCAGCCCACGCTCTCCTACCTCCAGCCGGCCCCGGTTCCACCGCGCGTGCACCCGCCACGGACGTGTGGGCGCACGGCGGAGCGCCTGCCCCAATCCATCGAGCGCGCCTTCGGGGACGATGCCCTCGCCGAGGGCGCGGGCGGCGAGGTGCCGGCGGAGCGCGCGTGCAGCGAAGAGCGCCTCGCCCAGGTCCGCGGCGAACGTCCCGCTCCGGCCCCCGGGAGCGCGCGCGAGCACCTGCGCCCAGCTGTCGAAGGCCAGCGCCGTCGCATGCTCCGGGGCCCCGGAGGCCCGCGCCCCCGCGCGTGCCCAGCTGCTCCAGGCCGCGTCCAGCGGCTGCCCGGCCGCAAATGCGTCGCGGAACGCGTCCGAGGCGAGGAAGCGCTCCAGGGCGGACCGGGAAGGAGCCAGCAGCAGGCGCGACAGCGGCCAGCGCGCATCGATCGCCTCGGCGGTCACCGCGAGGCGCAGGCCCTGCTCGGCCCGCGCCCCCGCCGGGTCCTCAGGCGAGGCCGCACGTCCGTGCGCCGCGTCGAAGCTCCCCCAGGCCAGCGGTGCGGCGCCCGGGGCGAGATCGGGGGCCTCCGTGCGCGGCGGCGGCACCGCCACCGGAGCCCGTCCGGCCACCGGCTCGAGCAAGGTCCGAAGAGTCTGCAGCGTGCGACGGGCCGCGCCGGCCGGATGTCCATCGCCCTCGAATACCAGCGCCCGCAGCGCCCGGCATCGCGGAAGCACCTCCGCGAGAAGCGCCAGGACCTCGCTCCGCAGCGGCTGTCCGTGGTCGTCCAGGTAGACGCCACGACCCTCCGGGGTGCGGGTGATGACCGCTCCGGCCACGTGGACCTCGATCACCGCGTCGAACGGAAAGCCGTCGAGGCCCGTCTCGAGCGGCAGGCCAGAGGCGAGCTGGGCCGCGACGAGGTGTCCCACGTCGAGCACCAGCGGGCAGCCGGTCTGCGCGTGCAGCCGACCCATGAAGTCGAGTACGTGGAGCGGTCCCTCCCGCCGCACCACCACCGGGTTCTCCAGCGCCAGCGGGACGGACAGCGCGGAGGCGACGTGGAGCGCGTGCGCACGGGCCATCTCCAGGCCCGCCTCGCTGAAGGGCGGAGGGACGTAGAGGTAGCCGGGCAGCGCCTGGCCCCGGACGTGCCACCAGGCGACGTCGTTCCCCACCCAGGCCGACCCCACCGCACGCGCATGCGCCTCGAGCGCCGCGAGACGGCCGGCGGGCTCGAGCTCCGGTCCGGCCAGGTTGAGGTGCACGGGGTGGAAGAGCACCGGCAGCCTTTCCCGGGACGCCAGGAGCGTCCCGAAGAGGCCCGCCTCGCGCCCGGCCTCCTCGAGGGACAGCGGCGCGCTGTACTCGACGAGGTCGAGCAGCCCCGGCTCGGCGGCGTGGAGCGCCCAGGGGTCGGGCTCCACGGCCGGGTCCAGGTTGCTGGACAGTCCGAGCCCGAGGTACGGCAGCGCGCGTGTCTCCACGGGCCCGGGAGCCTACTCGCTGCGCATGGCCTCCACGGGATCCAGCGCCGCCGCGCGCGCCGCGGGGTAGATGCCGAACACCAGCCCTACCCCGCTGCTCATCGCCACCGCGAGGCCGATCGCCCAGGCCGGGACGGTCATCGGGAAGCCGAAGGCCCACCGCCCGAGCCCCGTGAGCGACAGCCCAAGCGCG
>CAZDSB010000381.1:0-4355 GCA_964507515.1 uncultured Myxococcaceae bacterium | reverse complement strand
CTCCAGCGTGCAGGCGATGGTGCTCTACACCACGAAGAACCAGTTCATCACCCAGGTGAACAGCACGATCCTGACCGACCGGAACACCTGGGAGTTCCAGGGTGACTGGCGCTTCATGATCTTCAACCAGGACACCTTCGGGCTCGGGACCGGGCACAGCCCGGTGAGCCAGGGGTTCACCATCAACGGCATCGGCAACACCGCGGCGGTCGAAGGCGCGCAGCACATGGACATGAACCTGCTGCGGTTCCGGCAGAACGCGCTCCGGCAAGTGTGGGACGCGCTGTACGTGGGGCCCGGTCTCTCGTTCGACCGGTACTACGGCATCGTCGACCAGCGCCTGGACCTGGGCGCGAGCCCGCCGGTGGTCACCAGCCACTACGCGTACAGCACCCTCGAGGGCTTCGGCACGAAGGCCTACAACACCAGCGGCCTGAGCCTGAACGTGCTCTACGACACGCGGGACTCGACCATCAACGCCTACAAGGGCGTGTACGCCAGCCTCTCGTACCAGTGGAACCCGACCTGGTTCGGGAGCAGCAAGGACAGCTCGTTCGTCAGCGCCGAGTTCCGGACCTACCTCGGGCTGTCCCCCTCGGTCCCGCGAAACGTGCTCGCCTTCTGGGTCATCGCCCAGGGGCAGGTGAGTGGCTCGCTGCCGTACCTCGCCTTGCCCTCCATCGGCTGGGACGCGAAGAACCGCACCGGCCGGGGCTGGGTGCAGGGCCGGTTCCGGGGCACCTCCGAGGTCTACGCCGAGGCGGAGTGGCGGTTCCGCATCACCGACAACGGCCTGCTCGGGGGAGTGGTGTTCGCCAACATGTCCACCTTCACCCGGCCGGCGGTGAGCATCCCCGGGTACACCGAGGCGGGGGAGTCGCTCTTCGAGCACCCGCGGGTCGCCGGGGGGGTCGGGTTGCGGATCATGCAGAACAGACAATCCCGCACGAACATCACCCTGGACCTCACGGTGGCCGACAAGAACGTGGGCTTCTACTTCGGCGCCGGCGAGGCGTTCTGACCGGTCGGGCCAGACCAGCCGCGAACCCCACCATGGACGTTGGTCGTATGGCCTGGCGGCCGGTCCTGGGCATCAATGCGCCCATGGCCACGGAGAAGCTCAAGGGGAAGGCGTACCAGAAGGAATTGCTCGCGCTGCAGGCGGAGCTGTGCAGGCTCCAGGCCTGGGTCAAGCACGAGGGCCTCAAGGTGGTGATCATCTTCGAGGGCCGTGACGGAGCCGGGAAGGGCGGGACCATCAAGGCGATCACCGAACGCGTCAGTCCGCGGGTATTTCGGGTGGTCGCGCTGCCCGCACCATCAGACCGCGAGAAGTCGCAGATGTACGCCCAGCGGTATCTCCCCCATCTGCCCGCAGCAGGCGAGGTCGTGATCTTCGATCGCAGCTGGTACAACCGCGCGGGCGTCGAGTACGTCCTCGGCTTCTGCACCCCGAAGCAGCGCGATCGCTTCCTCGAGGTCGTTCCGGGGTTCGAGCGGATGGTCCAGGAGAGCGGGATCATCCTCCTCAAGTACTGGCTCGAGGTCAGCAACGAGGAGCAGGGGAGGCGCTTCCAGGCGCGGATCGACGATCCGCTCCGGCAATGGAAGCTGAGCAAGACCGATCTGCCGTCGCGGACGAAGTGGTACGAGTACTCGCGGGCACGCGATGCGATGTTCGCCGCGACGGACACGCGCCACTGCCCCTGGCACGTCGTGCTTTCCGACGACAAGAAGCGGGCACGGCTCAACGTGATCCACCACATCCTGAAGCAGATCCCCTACGGCAAGGTGCCGCGGGAGAAGGTGAAGCTGCCGGATCGGTCGAAGAAGCACGCCTACGACGACCGGGCCTCGCTGAAGGGCCGCCGGTTCGTGCCGGCCAAGTACTGAGGTTCCGGGGAGACACCATGGCCGACGACAGGCGCGCGGATCCGGAGCAGGCGCGGCTCGAGGAGAGCCGCGCTCGCCGGGCCGACTGGAAGCAGTGGGGCCCGTACCTCAGCGAGCGGCAGTGGGGGACGGTCCGCGAGGACTACAGCGAGGACGGCAACGCCTGGTCCTACTTCACCCACGACCAGGCCCGGTCTCGCGCCTACCGCTGGGGGGAGGACGGCCTCGCGGGAATTTCCGACGGCAAGCAGCGGCTGTGCTTCGCGCTCGCCCTGTGGAACGGCCGCGATCCCATTCTCAAGGAGCGTCTCTTCGGCCTGACGAATGCCGAGGGCAATCACGGCGAGGACGTGAAGGAGTACTACTTCTATCTCGACAGCACGCCGACGCATTCGTACATGAAGTACCTCTACAAGTACCCGCAGCGGCGTTTCCCCTACGAGGACCTGATCCGCACCAACGCTGCCCGGGGAAAGCACGAGCTGGAGTACGAGCTGCTGGACACCGGCGCGTTCGCCGAGGACCGCTACTTCGACGTCTTCGTCGAGTACGCCAAGGCCGGTCCCGAGGATCTGCTGATCCGCATCGACGTCGTGAACCGGGGTCCCGAGGCCGCCCCGCTGCACGTCCTTCCCACGCTCTGGTTCCGGAACACCTGGTCCTGGGGAGGCGGCGGGAGCAAGCCGGTGCTGGAGCAGGTGGAGCACCCGGCGGCGAGCGTCGTCGCGGCACACCACATGGTGTCGGCGTCCGAGGAGGCGCTGCCCGACTACTTCCTGTACTGCGAGGGCAAGCCGGAGCTGCTCTTCACCGAGAACGAGAGCAACGCCCAGCGGCTGTGGAAACAGCCCAATCCGTCACCCTTCGTGAAGGACGGGATCAACGAGCGGGTGGTTCACAACCGGCGCGAGGCGGTGAACCCCGGACGCCGGGGCACCAAGGCGTCGCCGCTCGTCGCGGTCACCGTCGGCCCGGGAGAGACGCGGACCGTGCGGCTGCGGCTGACGCGGAGCGCCCCAGGGGCGACCGCCGCGCCCTTCGCCGACCACGACCGGGCGCTCCAGCAGCGCCGGCAGGAGGCAGACGCCTTCTACGACGGCATCACGCCCCCGGCGGTGAAGGTGGATGCCGATCGGGCGGCCGTGATGCGGCAGGCGCTCGCGGGGATGCTCTGGAGCAAGCAGTACTTCCACTACGACCTCTCCACCTGGCTCAAGGAGCACCGCGTGGGACCGGAGACGCCGCCCTGGCTTCGCCAGCGGGTGCGGAACGCCGAGTGGTTCCACATGACCAACGACGACATCATCTCCATGCCCGACAAGTGGGAGTACCCCTGGTATGCGGCCTGGGACCTCGCCTTCCACATGCTGCCGCTGGCGATGGTGGACGTGGACTTCGCCAAGTCGCAGCTGGACCTCATGCTGCGCAGCGACTACCTGCATCCCAACGGGCAGATGCCGGCGTACGAGTGGAACTTCGGTGACGTGAACCCGCCGGTACACGCGTACGCGACGATGCAGGTGTATCTGATCGACAAGGAACGCCACGGGAAGGGAGACATCCCCTTCCTGACCTATGCGTTCTCGAAGCTGCTGGTGAACTTCACCTGGTGGGTCAACCGGAAGGACCTCAGCGGGAACAACGTCTTCGAGGGCGGCTTCCTCGGGCTGGACAACATCGGCGTCTTCGACCGGAGCTCGCCGCTGCCGACCGGCGGCTACCTCGAGCAGGCGGACGGGACGGCATGGATGGCGTTCTTCAGCCAGCAGATGCTGCGCATCGCGGTGGAGCTTGCCCTGCACAACCCGGCCTACGAGGAGTTCGTCACCAAGTTCTTCGAGCACACCCTCTGGATCTCGGCGGCGATGGACCGGCTCGGCGAGAACCAGGACGACATGTGGGACGAGGAGGACGGGTTCTTCTACGACGTGCTCCGGCTGCCGGACGGGACGGCGACGCGCCTCAAGGTCCGGTCGATGGTCGGCCTCCTCCCGCTGGCGGCGGTGGCCGTCTTCGACGAGGACATCGGGAATCGCCTTCCCACCTTCATCCGGAACACGCGGAACTTCCTGGCCCGACACCCCGAGCTGGTCGCGAACATCCACATGCCGTCCCAGCCGGGTGTGAACGGCCGGCGGATGATCTCCATCGTCGACGAGAAGAAGCTGCGCCGGATCCTGAGCCGGATGCTCGACGAGCGGGAGTTCCTCGGGCCCCACGGGATCCGCGCCCTGTCTCGCCACCACCTGGAGCATCCGTACGTCTTCCACCACGGGACGCAGGAGTTCCGGGTGGGCTACGTCCCCGGCGACTCGGACACCGGGATGTTCGGGGGCAACTCGAACTGGCGCGGGCCGGTCTGGATGCCGGTGAACTTCCTGCTCTGGACCGCGCTGGTCCGTCTCGCGGCCTTCTACGGGGACAAGTTCAAGATCGAGTGTCCGACCGGCTCGGGGAAGGAG
>CAZDSB010000380.1:0-4037 GCA_964507515.1 uncultured Myxococcaceae bacterium | reverse complement strand
GTGGGCGACGCCGCATTCGCTCCGTCCTTCCTCGCCGGCCAGGGCTCCGCGCTCGCGATGCTGGGGGCTTACATCCTCGCCGGGGAGCTGAAGGATGCCCGCGAGGACCCCGCACGCGCCTTCGCGAACTATCACCGGCGACTCGCAGCCTTCATGGCCAAGAAGCAGCGCTCTGCGGTGCGGTTCTCCGACAACTTCGCTCCGCCTACCAGGCTGAGCGTCTTCGTCAAGAATCACCTCAGCTCGGTGCTGGCGCTGCCGCTCGTCGCCAGAACACTGCTCGGCCCCCTGATGAAGGACCGGATTGAGATCCCGTCGTACTGACCCGTCCCTCAAGCCTCGGCGCCGGCACCCGTCAGCCGGTAGTCCTATTTTGATCTGGCAGGCTTGCCCGTCTCTGGCTCTCCCATCGACGAGCTCGGGGCACTCGGTCCAGGAGGTCCCACCACCGCGCGCGGAGGACTGGGGTTCAGCACCTCTCCCACAGTCAAGGTCGTTTCCCCCGTGGACGGTCCGAGGCGCGCCGCGATCTCCAGCGCCGTCTGCGCGAGGTCCTGCATCTTCGAGGCTCGCTGGTCCAGCTCGCGTTGCAGTCGGGCCTCCACGTCAAACTCTGCCCGGGTGGGGACTGGGGTGCGCTCGTGCGCTCGGAGATTGAAGGTGGTGGTGCTCTGCTTGCGAAAGGCGTCGATGAGCCGCGGAAGGAGCGCCTGGATCTCGGGGTCGAGAGACCCGGTTTCGTAGGTCTTCAGACCCCGACGGTTTCCGAACCAGATCCGGCCCATTGCGCCGAACCCGGCCGGGGTGGCCGACGGGAGGTCCTCCATGATCAGGACGGGGATCGCTCGCGTGGGGAACTCGGACGAGAAGAGCTCATAGAGGAGCGACCCATCTTCCCGTCCGCGAACTCCGGCAACGAGATTTCCGAACGGGAAGTAAGGATCGAGCGTGGTCCGCACCATCGTCAGGAGCTGCGTCCGGCCGACGCCGTCCAGACCGCCCGCCCCCTCATCGCGCGGCGCGTCCCTCTTGAGCGTGGTCAGCAGTGGCTTCAGCTGATCGATGCCCACCACGACGTTGAGCGCACTGCCCTGGGTGTACCCGGCGTGAAAGACCCCGACCAGCTCGAACTCGCCGGTGGTGCAGGAGACGGCGAGAACGGGTGAGCCTGAATTGCCCTGGGAGAGCAGCGCGTCGATGACGAAGTCGTCGTGGTTCCAGTCCTTGAAGCTGTCGTGATCGTGCTCTGACACGACCTTTCCCACGTTGGTCGCGCTGAAGACGCCCAGCGGGAATCCACGGACATCGACCACGTTCCGCACCCGAAGCCCCCCGCTGTGACCGATCTTCCACGGGAGTACGGGGAGCGCTCTGGACGACCGAAGAATGGCGATGTCCATTGCCGGGTCGCTCACCACTCGGGTCAGCGGCAAATCGTCCGCCGAGTAGTTGTCTGACTCGTCATCCACGATTCGCAACGCATCCGCGACGCGCTTGCATCCGGGTGGAACGCCCTCCACCCGGTGGTCCTCGTCGGTCACCGCGGGCCACTCGGCCACGTGCTGGTTCGTCACAAAGAGAGTCCCCTGATCGTCGCGACGCAGGCCGAAGGCGGTGCCATGCGCGGTCGCGGTCCGGCGCTTCTTCCGCAGCTGACCGTCCGGACCGTAGCTCGGGCATTCGTAGGTCGCGGTGGTCCGGACGCAGAAGGCGTAGGCCTCCTGCTGCTGCTCCGCTCGGCGCGCCGAGGCGGACAGCGCTGTGAGCTCATCGGCGTACTCCCCGAGGCAGAACGACATGGCCGACCGGTCCGGACCGACTGCAATCGGGCGGTCGGAACTGGCGGGCGCGGGAAGCCCGAGAAGCAGGAGCGGCAACCCCGAGCGTAGAACTCGTCTCACGACCTATCCACCAGGCTCAGGAGTCATCACCGGTACCACGCCGGCAGAGCCCGTCTTCGCGCGACGGCGCTCGAGCCGCTCGTCCCGTCGCCGGAGAAGGTCGTAGAGCGGTGGGCTCCTCAGGAACTCGGTGAGGACGTACGCGGCTCCCGACCCCGCGAGCATGGGAAGCAGGAGCGGGAACGCCCCCGTCATCTCGAGGAGAAGGACCACGCCAGTGAGGGGGGAACGGACCGCGCCGGTGAAGAACGCGGTGATGCTCACCACGACCACCGCCGACGCCCCGGCGTGCTCCACCCCCCAGACGTGCGCCAGCCGGACGGCGGTGAGCCCGATCAGCGCTCCCAGAGAGAGCATCGGGGCGAAGACTCCACCCGGGCTCCCCGTCGCGTAAGAGAACATGCACAGGGGCCAGCGAAGGAGCGTCAGGCCGATGAGTCCTCCCGTGGTGAGTCCGAGCGGGAACGCCACCGCCTGCACCGCGATGGGCTCCCCTCCTCCGAGGGCCCGGGGCCAGGAAATGGCGAGCACGCCGGCCACGGCGCCGACCGCCGCGCTGGCGAGGGGCCGAAATTTCTGCTGCACTCCGTCGAGCAGCCGGAGGGTCCTGAGCGTCCCTGCGTTGTAGGCCATCGCGAGCAGACCGGCGGCGAGCCCCAGAAGCATGAATCCCGGAAGCGCTGTCAGAGGAACGTCACCGAAAGAGGCGACCGCCAGCTCCGGGCGCGGACCGGCCATCACCCGAGCGACTGCGGTCGCGCAGACGGACGCGGCCACGGTGGCCCCGAGGACCCTGGCGGAGAACCGGCGAAGAAGCTCCTCGAGCACGAAGATGACCCCGGCGAGGGGCGCATCGAACGCAGTGGCGAGCCCAGCCCCAGCTCCGGCAGCGATGAGGGTCCAGGGTTCCGGGAGCAGTCGGAACCGGTGCTGCCCTGCCAGCCGGTCCCCCACGAGCCTCCCCACCGTTGCCCCCATCTGCACGGTCGGTCCCTCCCGGCCGAGGGCCAGCCCGGCGCCGATTCCAAGAACCCCGCCGAGGAACTTGACCGGGATGATGGGCAGACCCGGGGGAAGGACCCGGCTGCGGAGGACCGCCTCGACGTGCGGAATCCCGCTGCCCGCGCTGCTCGGAGCAAACCGCTGCGGGAGCCAGGCCGCGAGGGCGGCGGCCGCCGAACAGCCCACGACCGTCAGCACGGCGGTCCATGCTCCGTGTCTGCCCGAGGTGACGTAACCCTCGCGCAGCGCCTCTGCGTAGCGGAGTGCGAGCCGGAAGGCCCCCCCGAGCAGCCCGGCGAGAACGCCGACGAGTGCGGCCGAGATCATGAGGGTCAGCCAGCTCCCCGGGTTTCGCGGGAGACGGTCCTCGTCGTCGTCGACATCGCGCCCCGGTGGGGAATGCGTCTGCCCAGCGGTTCTGGCAGGACGTTTGCTACTCATCGCGAGAATCCCTCGAGGCGCTCCAGTTGGACCGACTGCCGGAGCCGTTCGAGGACCTCCCGGACTGTCGTGAGCTGCCCGGGGGCGAGGTGATTCAGCGAGCGCGAGACTGCCGATTCCACCGTGCCGCGGTGTCGCGCGTTTATTCGGGTCCCTCGCTCGGTCAGCGCCAGCAGCACCCGGCGTGCATCGCCGGGGTCACCCCGCCGCTCGACGAGACCCTTCTGGCTCAGCCTCAGAATGAGGCCGCTCACCGTGCTCCGATGCAGGTGCAACGCAGAAGCGAGTGCGCTCGCCGGGAGTCCCGGTGAGCGCCCGATGACGCGCAGCGCGAGTCGCTGGGGACCCGTGACTCCCAGTTGTCGCTGCATCCGCTTGGATAGGGCGCGGAGCTCCTGGTCCAGTGCCCAGAGAGCCCTGAGGAAGCGGAGCGTCTCGGCGGAGCTCACCCGGGGACCGTGGGCGAGCACTCTGCTTCTGGACGAGCGTGAGGTGGCGAGCATCTATCGATTCTGGCGCTGAAAGTGGTTTGACTACCAACTATCATGACGGTGTGAAACCCGCGCAAGATTCTTCTCTTGCTCCAGCCCGGAAAACGGTTCTCATCTGTGGATCCGGAATCGCGGGACTCACCCTCGCCTTCTGGCTCGCGGAGTACGGCTTCCAGCCAACTCTGGTCGAACGCGCGCCCAC
>CAZDSB010000379.1:0-5312 GCA_964507515.1 uncultured Myxococcaceae bacterium | reverse complement strand
CGACGCGAACGTGCCGCTCTGGCAGGTGCTCCGCATCGAGTCCGCGCTGCCCGCCTCGGTCTCGCCCCGCGCGGCCGAGCTCCTCCTCGACGCGAAGGTGGAGGGCTACGGCGGGTCCGGACGCAGCTTCGACTGGTCGCTCGCCCGGGGCGCCCGCCGCTTCGGGCTGCCCTTCTGGCTCGCCGGGGGGCTCACACCGTCGAACGTGGCCGAGGCGATCCGCCACGCGGAGCCGACGGGCGTGGACGTCGCCTCGGGCGTCGAGGCGCGACCCGGGGTGAAGGACCCTGCCCTGGTGAGGGCGTTCGTGGCCGCGGTGCGCGCGGCGGAGGAGCGATGAGCACCGAGAAGGCAGGCCGGTTCGGCGAGTACGGCGGACGCTACGTCCCCGAGACGCTCATCCCCGCCCTCGACGAGCTCGCCCGGGCGTGGGCCGAGGCCAGCGTCGATCCCGCCTACCGGGCCTCCGTCGCCGCCGACCTGCGCGACTGGGCCGGGCGCCCCACCCCCCTCACGTTCGCCGCCCGTCTCACCGACGCCTTCGGCGGCGCCGAGGTGTGGCCCAAGCGCGAGGACCTGCTCCACACCGGCGCTCACAAGGTCAACAACACCGTGGGCCAGGTGCGGCTCGCGCTCCGGATGGGAAAGCGGCGGATCATCGCCGAGACCGGCGCCGGCCAGCATGGCGTCGCCACCGCCGCTTCCTGCGCCCGGCTCGGGCTCGCGTGCGAGGTCTTCATGGGCGCCGAGGACGTGCGGCGCCAGGCGCCCAACGTCCAGCGGATGCGACTCTTCGGGGCCACGGTGCGCCCGGTGGAGAGCGGGAGCCGGACGCTCAAGGACGCGATGAACGAGGCAATCCGCGACTGGGTGACGAACGTCGAAACGACCTTCTACGTCATCGGCAGCGTCGCCGGTCCCCATCCGTATCCGAGCATGGTGCGGGATCTCCAGAGGGTCATCGGGGACGAGGCGCGCGCGCAGTGGGCGGAGCGTCACGGCGGGCTCCCGGACGCCGTCGTCGCCTGCGTGGGCGGCGGGTCCAACGCGATGGGCGCCTTCACCGCCTTCCTCGCCGACCCGTCGGTCCGCCTCGTCGCGGTCGAGGCCGGTGGCGAGGGTCTCGCCAGCGGCAAGCACGGCGCCTCGCTCACCGCGGGGAGGTTCGGCGTCCTCCACGGAAGCGCGAGCTCCGTGCTCCAGACCGACGACGGCCAGGTCGCCGAGGCGCACTCGGTGAGCGCCGGCCTCGACTACCCGGGCGTCGGCCCCGAGCTGGCTCACCTGAGGGACACGGGCCGGCTCGACGTGCGGACCGCCACCGACGACGAGGCCCTGCGTGCGTTCCAGGAGATCTGTCGCCTCGAGGGCATCCTCCCGGCGCTGGAAACCGCACACGCGCTCGCGCGAGCGAGGGATGTTGCGCGCGAGCTCGGACCCGGGAAGCGGCTGCTGGTGAACCTCTCCGGCCGGGGAGACAAGGATCTCGTTCACGCGCTCGCGGAGATCGAGCGGCGCACCACGGGGGGACGAGCGTGACGATGCACCGGCATCCGCCACGACCGGGCACTGGAGCGGCCGCGATGCTGGTCCTGCTCGCGGCCTGCGCGTCGGCACCGCCCGCGCCCACGACGGCCGCCGCCCGGCCGGATGCAGGCACGGCCGCCGTGGCGTCGCCTCCCCCACCCGGCCTCCGGCTGCCCACCGACGTCCGTCCGACCGGAGAGCGGCTCTCGCTCCGCCTGGATCCGAAGGCGACGACCTTCAGCGGGACGGCGCGGATCCAGCTGACCGTCGCTGCCGCGGTTCCCTCCTTCTGGCTCCACGCCCAGGACCTCACCATCCGGCGCGCCAGCCTCATCCAGGCCGGGGCCGAGCAGCCGGTGCGCGCCGTCGTCACCCCGCCCGACCTCCTCCAGATCGTCCCGGGCACTCCCCTCGCGCCGGGACAGGCAGAGCTGGTGCTCGAGTACGAGGGGCCGCTCGATCCCGAGCGGAGCCGCGGCATCTACCGCGTGGACGAGCCCGACGGCCCCTACCTGTACACGTTCTTCGAGCCGGTCGATGCGCGGCGCGCCTTCCCCTGCTTCGACGAGCCCTCGTTCAAGATCCCCTGGGAGCTCGAGCTCGCCGTTCCTCCGGGAGCCGGCGCGTTCGCCAACACCGCCGAGGCCAGCCGGCAGGCCGGCGCCGACGGCTGGGTGACCCTGCGGTTCGAGCGAAGCCGCCCGCTGCCGAGCTACCTGGTGGCCTTCGCCGCCGGTCGGTTCGACGTCGTCCCCGGGGCGCCCGCCGGTCACCACCGGACCCCGCTGCGTTTCATCGTCCCGCCGGGCCACCGGGACGAGCTGGCCTACGCGCAGAGCATTCTGCCGCGCATCATCTCGCTCCTCGAGGACGCGACCGAGGTCCCGTACCCGTACGGCAAGCTCGACGTGCTCGTCGTCCCGCGCTTCTGGGGAACGATGGAGCACCCGGGCCTCGTCGCGCTCGGGCAACCGCTCATGCTGTTCGCGCAGGGCAAGGAGGAGCTCTCCCGCCGCCAGTTCGGCGCGAACATCGCGGTCCACGAGCTCGCCCACTACTGGTACGGGGATCTTGTGACCACGGCCTGGTGGGACGACACCTGGCTGAACGAGGCGTTCGGAAGCTGGATCGACGGGAAGGTCACCGCGCGCCTCGAGCCCGGGTGGCGGTGGGAGCGAAAGGCGGTGGGGCTGAGGCAGCAGGCCTTCCAGGCCGACTCCGTGCCGAGCGCCAAGCGCATCCGCCAGCCGATCCACACCCGGGAGGACATCGAGGCGTCCTTCGATGCTCCGCTCACCTACTTCAAGGGTCGCACCGTCATCGCGATGTTCGAGCGGTGGATCGGCGAGGTGCCGTGGAGGCACGCCCTCGCGACGTACCTCGAGACCTACGCCGACCGGAACGCGACGTCCGAGGACCTCTTCAGGACGCTCGATGCCGCCCTCGGCCGAACGGTGTCCGCCCCGATGGCGAGCTTCGTCGACCAGCCCGGGTTTCCCCTGCTCCGCGCGTCCCTCGCCTGTCACGGCGGCACGGCGGCGAGCCTCCAGCTCTCGCAGGAGCCGTTCGTCGCCGGGACCGACCGCACCTGGCAGTTTCCGGTGTGCGCTCGCGCGGGGAAGGGGAAGCAGGTGGAGCGGACCTGCACCCTCCTCGAGAAGAAGACCGGCTCGCTCGCGCTCCCGGCACCTCTCGGCTGCCCCACCTGGTTCGTGTTGAACGACGGCGGGATCGGCTACTACCGCGTGGCCTACGCGCCGGAGCTGCGGAAGAAGCTGCGTGCCATGCCCTCCGCCGCGCTCTCCGCCGAGGAGCAGGTGGCGATCGCCTCCGACCTCTCGGCCCTCGCCGAGCGGGGCGAGGTCCCGGTCGGGGAAGCCCTGGATCACGCGGTGGCGATGACTCGCCGGACGGACTCGGACGTCGCCTTCGCCGGCTGGGAGATGCTCGACAGCTGGCTGCGGAAGGACCGGCTCTCGCGCGAGGTCAGCAGCCGGCGGGTCGAGCTGTTCGCCCGCCTCGGCTCTGCGAGGTCCCGCGCCATCGGCTGGACGCTCCGTCCGGGAGACTCGCTCGACGTCCGCGAGACGCGGCGAGAGCTGGTCCCAGTCGTTGCCAGCGGCGCGGAGGACCGGACGCTGCAGACGGAGGCCACCCGGCTCGCCCGGCGGTGGCTCGAGGATCGGACCGGGCTCGACGAGGACTTGCTCGAACCCGTGCTCCGCGTCGCGGCCAGACACGGAGATCCGACGCTCTTCGACCAGATGGAGCGAGAGGCGCAGGCCGGGAGGGCGCGCAACGATCGCACCCGGATCATCACCGCCCTCGGCTGGTTCGAGGACCCCGAGCTGGCCGCGCGCGCCCGCGCGCTGCTCGACGATCCTCGCTTCGAGCTCCGCGACACCGCCCTGCTGCTCGGGCAGCAGGTCTCACGGAGCGAGACCCGGGAGCAGGCCTGGCCGGTACTTCGGGACCGCGCGGCGACGCTCGCACCGAAGATGCGCGACGACGAGGCTCAGCGCCTGATGGCCAGCATCAAGTGGGCCTGTGACCGGCGGCTCGCGGACGAGGCACGGAGGACGCTCGGCCCGGTGATGGAGCAGATCGGCGGAGGTCCGTTCGCGCTCCAGCAGGCCCTCGGGGCCATCGAGCGCTGTGCGGCGATCCACGACCGGACCGACCCGGCCATCCAGGCCTGGCTGGTGGCGCGGACCAGGACGGGGAGCGCGCGGAAGTGAACCGCCTGGAGCGGCATCTCGCCGGGGCACGGTCCGCAGGTCGGAGGTCGCTCGTCGTCTACCTCTGCGCCGGGGACCCGGACCTCGCGGCCACCGAGCGCCTGGTCCCCGCGCTCGCCGCCGCCGGCGCGGACGTCATCGAGCTCGGCGTGCCGTTCTCCGATCCGCTCGCCGACGGACCCACCATCCAGGCCGCGGCGGAACGCGCGCTTCGCTCAGGGACGACGCTGGCCGGCATCCTGGATCTCGTCGATCGGCTCCGGCGAGGCGGCTGCGACGTTCCTCTCGCGCTGATGGGCTACATGAACCCCATCGTCCGGATGGGGATCGCTGCGTTCGTCTCCCGGGCCGCCGAGGTCGGCGTCGATGGCGTCATCGTTCCGGATCTCCCGCTGGACGAGGCCGGTCCGCTCGGCGACGCCGCCGCAGCCAGCGGCCTTTCCCTCGTGCTCCTCGCCGCGCCCACCACCCCACCCGAGCGCCTCCGGCGCATCGGCGATGAAACTCGTGGCTTCCTCTACTTCGTGAGCATCACCGGGGTGACGGGAGCCCGCGCGGCGCTCCCTGCCGATCTCCCCGCCCGGCTCGACGCCGTCCGCGCCGCGAGCCGTGCGCCGGTCGCCGTCGGCTTCGGCATCGCCGCGCCCGAGCAGGCCGCGGCGCTCGCCGAGCACGCCGACGCGGTCGTCGTCGGGAGTGCGCTCGTCGCCGAGATCGCCCGGTCCGGAGGAAGGACCGAGGGACCCGTGGCACTGGTCCGGTCGCTCGCCGAGGCCGTGCACGCCGTCCGCCCGCGCTGAGCAAGGTCGCTGGCGCGCGACTGCGCGCTTCCGCAGGCGTCCCCCTGGGCTGGGGGGGCTGAGCCCGATCGCCGGCGCGCGACTGCGCGCTTCCGCAGGCGTCCCCCTGGGCTCGGGGGGGCTGAGCCCGATCGCTGGCGCGCTTCTGCGCGCTTCCGCAGGCGTCCCCCTGGGCTCGGGGGGCTGAGCCCGATCGCTGGCGCGCGACTGCGCGCTTCCGCAGGCGTCCCCCTGGGCTCGGGGGGCT
>CAZDSB010000378.1:0-7226 GCA_964507515.1 uncultured Myxococcaceae bacterium | reverse complement strand
CGCCCAGCGTCGCCAGCGCGTCCACGGCCGTGGCGCGGACGATCGGATCCGGGTCCTGGAGCAGCGGGCGGAGCGCCGGCGTCAGCTCGGGCGCCTTGGCGGCGGGAACCACCGCTGCTGCCGCGGCGCGCACCTGGGGCGAGGCGTTCCCCAGGAAGGGAAGGAGCGCCTTCTGGACCCTCGCCTCGGCGAGACGCGGGCTCGCCGCGACCGCATCCAGCCCCAGCTTGAGCCGCCGGACCTCCGGGACGCGCCCCTGGCCGCAGCGGAGCGTCTCGTCGAGCCACCCGCGCTGCCGGTCCTCGGCGGCGGCCAGACGGCAGTCGAGCCAGGCGGCGGTCGCGCGCACCTGCTCGGGGGCGGCCTCGCCCGCGGCGCGGAGGCTCGTCCGGAGCCGCACCAGCACGCGGCGAGCGGACTCGGGAACCGGCGCCTGCGCCAGCGCGAGCAGCGGCGGGACTGCCTGGGGGAGGTTCGCGGCGCCGAGCCCGCTGGCCTGCGCATCCAGCTCGCCGAGTGCGTCCGCCGGCGTGCACGGACCGGGAGAGCAGCGGGTCGCGAGCGTGACCAGGCCTCGCACCGCCTCGGCCGCAACGCGTCCGTCGAGGTCACGCAGCAGCGCGCGGAGGGCGGGCGTGTCCTCGGCGAGCGCCACGTCGGAGACGCCCTTGGCGGCGATGGCACGGACCTCCGGGTCGTCGTCCCGCAGGGCGCCGAGGAGCGCCGGGCGGTTGGCGGGTGACTTCATCTGCGCCAGCGCGTAGACGCCGGCCCAGCGGTACGGCGGCAGGAGCGCGCGGGAGAGGCGCTCGAGGCCGGGGCGCGCGGCTCCCGGAACCCGCGCCTGCGCACGGGCGGCGACCCCGAGGGCGATGGCGGCGCGGACCGGCACCTCGCTGCGCGGATCGGCCTCGTCGGCGCGCTGCCCGGTGGGGATGGCGAGGAGGAGGACGAGCCTCTCGATGGTGGCCGGCGTTCGAACCCGGCCGAGCGCGTCGACGATCTGGAGCCGGGCGCTGGCGTCGGTCTCCTTCGCCTCCGCCTCGAGCAGGGCGCGGGAGAGGAGCGCGCGGGTGTCGTCCGGGACGGGCTCCCAGGCGAGGGCGAGCTCGCCGGCGGCGAAGGCGGCAGCGCCGCGCACGGCGGCCGCGGAGTCGACCAGCGCGCCGGCGACCGTCGGGGCGGTGGAGAGGTCCTGGATCCGCGCGAGGGCGAGGAGCGCGCGCGCTCGCACGGTGGGATCGGCATGGAGGCGAGCACGGGAGGTGAGGACGTCGCCGCTGGTGTCCCGTGCGAGCTCGAGCTCGGCGATGCGGGCGCGTTCCACGGCGGCGAAATCGGTGGGTGGAGGCTTGCTCGGAGCGGTCGCGCATCCGATCACGAGGCTGACGAGGAGCACCCCCCGGCTGCGAACCGGCATGTCAGCGGACGTTCGCATGCACCGCGACCGAAGTCTTCCTGGAATTCAGCGAGCGACGTGGTCGTCTGACGGCGCGATAGACTTCCTCCGTGGCGGAGCCGGTCGGGGACAAGGTCGCGGGGGAACCCCCGCTCACACGCTTTCATCAGCGGCTGCTGGCCGAGGAGCTCGCGCTCAAGGGCGGCCGCGCGACCGATCGGCTCGCCTCCGCGCTGTCGGAGGCGAAGGTCGATCTCAATCCCCACCAGGTCGAGGCGGCGGCGTTCGCGCTCGAGTCGTTGCCGCGTGGCGGCTGCATGCTGGCCGACGAGGTGGGCCTCGGAAAGACCATCGAGGCTGGCATCGTGCTCGCCCAGCTGATCGCGGAGGGGAAGGGCCGGGTCCTGGTGCTCACCCCGGCGACGTTGCGCGCACAGTGGCAGGCGGAGCTGCGGGACAAGTTCGAGCTCGACTCGGTCATCGTCGACGGGCGAACGGTGCGTGGGGGTCACGATCCATTCGAGCAGGCCGCGCCGGTCATCGCGAGCCAGCCCTTCGCCGCCGGCCGGGCGGAGCGGATCCGTCGGATTCCGTGGGACCTGGTGGTCATCGACGAGGCGCACCGGCTGCGGAACGCCCACCGGCCGGGGAACAAGATCGCCCGCGCGCTCCGGGACGCGCTCCGGGACCGGCCCAAGCTGCTGCTCACTGCCACGCCGCTCCAGAACGAGCTGATGGAGCTCTTCGGGCTGATGTCCTTCCTCGACGAGCAGATCCTCGGGCCGGAGCACGCCTTCAAGAGCCGCTACACGGTGGACCCCGAGGTGGGTGGCCTGCCCGACGGTCAGCTCCGGGAGTTCCGGGAGCGGCTCTCGCCGGTCGTGCACCGGACGCTGCGCCGCCAGGTGCGCGAGTACGTCCGCTTCACCAATCGCCGGAGCATGGTGGAGGACTTCGCGCCCTCGGAGCAGGAGCAGTCGCTCTATGACGACGTCTCCGAGTACTTGCGCCGCAACGAGGCGGCGGCGATCGAGCCCGGGAAGCGCACGCTGCTCACGCTCGTGTACCGGAAGCTCCTCGCGTCCTCCAGCTACGCCATCGCCCCTACGCTCCGGACGCTGGCCGAGGGCCTGCGCCTGCGCATCGACGCGGCCCGGCGCGGCGCGGAGGTGCCCGGGCTGGTCGAGAATGACGATGCGAGCGCCTACGCCGAGGAGGACGAGGCCTGGTCGGACGAGCCGGGTCCTCGCACCCCGCCGGCACTGGCCACCCTGGAGGCGGAGGCCTTCGAGCTGGAGCGCTACGCCGCGCGCGCTGAATCGATCCGGGTCAACGCGAAGGGCGAGGCGCTGAAGCGCGCCCTGGACCGACTCTTCACCGTCGCCCGCGCGCACCAGTGGCCGGAGAAGGCCGTGGTGTTCACCGAGTCGCGCCGGACGCAGCAGTATCTGGCCGAGCTGCTGGCGGCGCACGGCTGGGCCGGGCGGATCTCGCTGCTCTCCGGCGACGCGGGCACGCCCGAGGAGCGCCAGGCGCTGGTGGACGACTTCCGCGACCGCACCCAGATCCTCCTCTCCACCGAGGCCGGGGCCGAGGGGCTCAACCTCCAGTTCTGCAACCTGGTCGTGAACTACGACCTGCCCTGGAACCCGCAGCGCATCGAGCAGCGCATCGGCCGCTGTCACCGCTACGGCCAGCAGCGTGACGTCCTGGTGCTCAACTTCCTGAACCGCCAGAACGCCGCGGACGCCCGGCTGTACGAGCTGCTGGAGCGGAAGCTCCATCTCTTCGACGGCGTGTTCGGAGCCTCGGACGAGATCCTCGGCGCGCTGGAGACGGGCATCGACTTCGAGAAGCGGATCCTGGACATCTACCAGTCGTGCCGGTCTACCGAGGAGATCGCCCGGGCCTTCGATGCGCTCCGCGAGGACCTCGAGCACCGCATCGACGAGCGGATGACCCAGGCGCGCTCGCTGCTCCTCGAGCGGTTCGACGGCGAGGTGCGACGGCGTCTCCGGCTGGCGGGCGAGGAGGCCGAGGCTGCGGTGAGCCGGCACCGGCGCAACGCGCGCGCCTTCGCCCGGCAGGTCCTCGGCACGGACGCGCGCGGGCGAGCGGTGAGCGCCGCGGCGGGGGCGGTGCGCTCGAGCGCGGCGGACGGCGTGCACTGGCTCCAGCTCGATGCCTCCACCCTCCCCTCCCGGCTGGCGCGATTGGCGGGCGGAGAGGGGTGGTGGTTCGCGTATCGATTCGAGACGACCGGTCTGCTCCCGGAGGAGCGTCTCCTCCACCTGGTGCTGCTCAAGGAGCGTGACGGATTCCGGGCGGTCTCACCGGAGGACGCGGCGCTCCTGGCACGGGTGCCGGCACGCGAGGGGCAGCTCCGGCCACCGGCCGCCGTCTCGGTCGCCCATGCCCAGGAGCGCGCGCTGTCCACGGCGCGCGAGGCGCTCCTTCGCGAGGCCGAGCGCCGGAACCAGCTGGAGCTGGATCGTCTCCGAGAGAAGGCGGACCGCTACGCCGAGGACTGTCTGCTCGAGCCGCGCGAGACCCTCGCCAGGGCACGGTCGAGCTGGGAGGAGGCGCGGCTGCGGCTCGCGGGTCTCGAGGACGCGACGGAACGTGCCCGGGCGCGAGCAGCCATCGAGCGGGCGGCTCGCGAGCATCGTCGCCGGCTCGCCGCGCTCCGGACCGAGGAGGAGAGCCGGTACGGCCTGAAGGACCGGGCGCTCGCGGAGCTGGCCGTCCGTGGCAAGGTCGCGGACCACCGCGCGCTGGTGGGGACCGCCTACTTCTGGCTGGTCTAGACCTGGATGCGCAGGGCGCCGGCGAGGACCTCGAAGGTCGCGGGGAGGCGACCGGGCTGCTCGCCGTCCACGTCGAGGAGGACCTCCTCGTCGCTGGTGGCCTCCAGGCGACGGCAGCGGAGCGTCCGGGTTCCGGCCCAGCGGACGTGGCGGCCGTCGTAGACCGAGGCGGACTTCAGGGCGAAGTCCTTCAGGTGGTAGCCGCTCCAGATGGTGACGTCGAGCTGGCCGTCCGACGGGTCGGCGTCCGGAGCAACGCGCATCCCGCCGCCGAAGTACTGCCCGTTGGCGACGGCGAGGGTGGTGATGCCCAGCGTCTCCTCGGGTCCGCCGTCCACGCGGATGCGTACGGTCTGGTCGCGCCAGCCGACGAGGGTCCGGACGCTCGCGAGGAAGAAGCTGACCTTTCCCCCGAGGAGCTTGCTGCTCGCGTTGACGGCGCGGTCCACCTGCCCGCTGACGCCGAAGCTGGCGACGTTCACGAAGTAACGCTCGCCCGGGGTGCCGTCGGGCCGGGTGAAGCGGACGCGTCCGACGTCGAGGGGCCGGACCTCGCCGGTGAGCCGCGCACAGGTCTCGCGGAGAGATCCGTTCAGCCCGAAGGTCCTGCGGAAGTCGCCGCCCGTCCCGCGGGGCACGAGGGCGAGGCAGGCGTCGGGAGGGATGGGGCTCCCGGCCTGGAAGAAGCCATTCACCACCTCGTTGAGGGTGCCGTCGCCGCCGACGGCGACGATGCGCCGGAAGCCGCTGCGGAGCGCCTCGGCGGTGAGCGTGGCGGCGTGCATGGGACGCTCGGTGAAGGCGTGCTCGGCGCCGTCCCCGACCGCGCGCAGGACCTCGGCGCGGATCTCGGGCCAGCGGCGCCCGGTGGTGCCGCCGGCGCTCTCGGGATTCACCACCAGGAAGGTTCGCATCGGCGTCGGGTCGGACACTGTCGCACGCCGCCGGACAGGCCTCGCCCGGAAAGTGCGGTTGACGCCGTGCAGCACCTGCCAGCCGCGCGGGGGCATCGTTTCTTCGGCTCGCGGCGCACCGCGCTAGCATGGGATGCCGCGTGGCGGATGGAAGCGACGAGCGCTGGGTGCTGCTGGCCGAGGACGACGGCGCGCTCCGCTTTCTCCTCGCCTCGGTGCTGAGGAAGGATGGCCACCGGGTGCTCGAGGTGCCTGACGGCGAGCAGCTGGTGGTGGCGCACGCGGCGCTCCCTCCCGGGCGCAACGGCCGGACGGTGGTGCTGAGCGATCTCTCGATGCCGGTGCGGAGCGGGCTGGAGGCGGTGGAGGAGATCCAGCGCCGCGAGCCGAACCTGGGCGTCATCCTGATGGGCGCGTTCCTCGAGCCGAAGGACGTGCCGCGGGCCGAGGCGCTGGGTGCGGCCTTCCTCACCAAGCCGTTCGAGCTGGCGCGGATGCGAGCACTGGTGCGGGCGCTGGTGGCGGCGCCGGACGCACGCGCATCGGACCTGGTGGACGCGGCCGGCGGCTAGAGAAGCCGCTCCGGTCGGACGGATCAGGACTTCGGTGGGGGCGCCGAGCGGACGTGGAGCTCGCGGAGCTGCTGCTCGTCCACCTCGCCCGGGGCGCCGGTCATGCTGTCGATCCCGGTCTTGGTCTTCGGGAAGGGGATGACGTCGCGGAGCGACTCGGCCCCGGTGAGCAGCATGGAGAGCCGGTCCATCCCGAGCGCGATGCCGCCATGGGGAGGAGCCCCGTAGCGGAGGGCGTCGAGGAGGAAGCCGAACTTGCTCCGGGCCTCCTCGTCGCCGATGCCCATGGCGGCAAAGACCTCGGCCTGCACCTTCGGGTCGTGGAGGCGGATGCTGCCACCGCCGATCTCGAAGCCGTTCAGGACCACGTCGTACCGGTAGCACTTCACCCGGCCCGGATCCGTGCGCAGGTACTGGACGTCCCCGTCGTGCGGGCGGGTGAACGCGTGGTGGGCGGCCACCCAGCCTCGGCGCTCCTCGTCGTACTCGAAGAGCGGAGGGTCGATGACCCAGAGGAACTCCCAGCGGCCGCCGGAACCGACGTCGGGGATGAGCCCGAGCTTCTTGGCGATGTGCACCCGGAGGTTCGCCATGACGGTGTGGACCACCGAGGGCTTGCCGAACTGGAAGACGATCAGGTCTCCGGACTTCGCCTTGCAGGCCTCGTTGATGGCGGTCCGGAGCGCGGGAGAGATGGTCTTGGCGAGGGGGGACTGAGTCCACTCGCCGCTCTCGCCGACCTTGGCCCTCGCAAGGCCGCGGGCGCCGCTGCCCTTGGCGAACTCCTCGAGCTTGTCGGCCTCGGCGCGCGACAGCGGATGCGCAGCCGGGATGACCATGGCCTTGACGATGCCGCCCTGTTGGACGGCCTCGAGCAGCATCGGGACGCCACCCTCGCCGCCGTGGGCGGTGACGACGTCGGTGAGGACGGCGTGCTCCAAGCCGAAGCGGAGGTCAGGCTTGTCGTTGCCGTACCTCGCCATGGACTCGTCGAACGGCATGCGGCGGAAGGGCGTGGGGACCTCGATGCCGAGGACGTCCTTCCACAAGCGGGAGATGAGCTTCTCCACGACGGCGAAGACGTCGTCCTGGCTGACGAAGCTCATCTCCAGATCGATCTGGGTGAACTCGGGCTGTCGATCGAGGCGGAGGTCCTCGTCGCGGAAGCACTTGACGATCTGGAAGTACCGGTCGAGCCCGGCCACCATGAAGAGCTGCTTGTAGAGTTGCGGGCTCTCGGCGAGAGCGTAGAACTTTCCCGGGTTGAGTCGGCTCGGAACGAGGAAGTTCCGCGCGCCGCCCGGCGTGTACTTGCCCATGTAGGGGGTCTCGAGCTCGAGGAAGCCCTCCTCCACGAGCGTGCTCCGGGTGATGGCGTTCATCCGTGAGCGAGTGATGAGCGAGTGCTGGAGGGGTCGCCGGCGGAGGTCGAGGTAACGGTGGACGAGCCGCTTCTCCTCCGCGGTCTCGATCTTGCGGGTGTTCCAGGCATCCTCGGCCGCGCGCACCTTGGTGGTCGCGGAATCGAGCGTGA
>CAZDSB010000377.1:0-10769 GCA_964507515.1 uncultured Myxococcaceae bacterium | reverse complement strand
CTCGACACGACGCTGCCGCTGAAGACGACGCAGGCCGCGCTCGGCGTCGAGGACCCGGGGTACCAGGATAGCTTCGTCCCGCCGGGGGAGTGAATCTCCGGACGGCGCTTCACCCTCCAAGCTCGGTGACGCAGCGACCGTCTCCGAGGTCATGCCCCAGAAGGTCCGCCGGTGCGGGCGCGCGCGGCCGGAACCGTCGGGCCGAGGAGCCGCAGGACGTGCCAAACCGCCGGCACGAGATAGAGAAGCGTCACCCACACCCACATGAGGGCGCCGGCGCGCTCCTGATCGGCGAGGAGCTGGTTCGGCGGCGCCGCTGACAGCGCGGCGGCGTAGACCGGCCGCCCGCAGAAGGCGAGGAACGCCGAGAGCGCGTCGCAGGGCAGCGTGGCCAGGAGCAGATAGAGAGGCACCGTCCACGCCGTCCAGTGGGGACGCGCCGGCCAGGGCTGCACCACCGGCCACCAGAAGAGCAGCCCGCCGGCGAGGAAGCTCGTGCTCTGCAACGCGTGGCCGGCTGCCGAGTGCAGCGCGAACGTCATCGCCGCCGGCACGTGCCAGGCCAGCACCGTGGCAGTCCCCGCCAGCCAGCAGAGCACCGGGTGGATCAACGCTCGCCCGGACGCGGACAGCGCCGCCGGGACCCGCGCTCCGTCGAGGTCGAGTCCCCAGCAGAGCAGCGCGAGCGGCTCCGACACGAGCAGCAGCGGCGCCGCCACGGTCATCAGCACCAAGTGCTTCAACATGTGGGCGGTGAGGAGCGCCCGGTCGAGGCCGGCCAGCGGAGAGGCGGTGGCGAGCCACACGAGGCCGAGCCCGGCCAGCCACGCGGCCAGCTGCCATCCCGGGAACGGCCGGTCGCGACGACCGCGAACCCAGCCCCGGACGCCCACCCCGGCGAGCACGAGGAGCCCGGCGAGCACCCCCAGCTGCACACCCACCGACGCATGCGCTCCGTGCACGGCTCAGCGCTCGCTCCCCGCCACCGCGGGCAACGAGAGATCGCGCGCCCTCGCCTGTCCCGGTGGGTGCAGGGTTTCGAGGAAGGCGACCAGGGCAGTCGTCTCCGCGGGACTGAGATTCTTCCCGTAGGCGGGCATGTTTCCTCCGCCCTGGATGACCTGGCGGACCAGCTGGTCGGAGGTGAGCGTGACCGCCACGTCGTCCAGCGCCGGTCCGCGACGTCCTCCGCGCCCGCCGAGCGCGTGGCAGTTGTGGCACTGCTTGGCCTGGAACACGACGGCTCCCCGGCGCTGCAGCGCCGTCCGACCGGCGAGCGCCGAGTCGGGGATGGGTTCGCTGCTCCAGGCATCCATCTCCGGGCTCCACGGCGTGTGCAGTCCGAGGTGGGTCAGTGCGCCGAGCGCCACCGCCACCAGCACCACCGAGAGAACGGCGACCGGCCGCCTCCGCCAGCTCTTCTCCCCTTCCCCGGCGAGGAAGGGCAGCATGAGCAAGACCGCGATCACCACCACCGGCGCGATGAGGAGCACCGGGGTCTCCGCCGCCGGAGGCAGGTACGAGAGCAGCGCGTAGATCCAGAGGAAGAAGAAGTCCGGGTGCGGCGTCGTCTGGATGATGGTCGGATCGGGCGGTCCGCTCGGACCGAAGGGCCCGAAGATCGCGGCGCACACGATGATCGCCAGCACCATCGCACCCGAGAAGGCGATGTCCTTCCAGATCGCGTACGGCGCGAACGGCACGCCATCCGTCTCGGTGAGCTGCCGGTAGTTCTCGAGATAGGTCGACCGCCGGACGATGCGCCCGGGCATTGGCCACTCGTTGACCCCCAGCTTGAGCACCATGAGCACGTGCAGCGTCACGCATCCGATGAGAATCCCGGGCACGACGAACACGTGGAGAGCGAAGAAGCGGGACAGCGTCGCCCCGCCGATGATCGGCCCCCCCAGGAGCAGCTGGACCAGCGTGTTTCCCACCACCGGAACCCGGCTGCTGATCGACGCTCCGATGCCGATGCCCCAGTAGGCGTCCTGATCGAAGCGCAGCACCTGGCCGGTGAAGGCCATGCCCAGGGTGAGGAGCAGGAGGAAGACTCCCAGGATCCAGGTCAGCTCGCGAGGGAACTTGTAGGCGCCGAAGAGGAAGACCTGCACCATGTGGAGGAGCACGACGGCGACCATGAAGTTCGAGCCCCAGCCGTGCAGGGCGCGGACGTACCAGCCGGCGGCGATCTGGTGGTTCACCTCCTGGAGCCCGTTCCAGGCCTCGGCCGCGGAGGGCACGTAGAGCAGCGCCAGCAGCACTCCGGTCACCAGCTGGAAGGCGAAGATGGTGAGCGCCCCGCTCCCGAGGACGTAGGCCCAGCTCGCAGTGCGCCGCGGAACCGGATGCTCCAGGGATTCGCGGATCGCGGCGCCGAGCCCCAGGCGGTCCTCGAGCCACCGGCCGATGCGACCGCTCAGGCGCACGAGGAGCCCCTTCTCCCGGCGCTGGCCAGCCCCGGGGTGGGCAGCGCGCCGACCTCGATCTCCAGCTCGGCTCCGGTGATGCGGTAGCGGTACTCGAAGAGGCCGCGCTCGGGCGGACCGGAGGCCCGGGAGCCGTCGGCGTAGTACGCCCCTCCGTGGCAGGGGCAGAGGAAGAGGCTCGACTGGGGGAACCACCGCACCGGACAGCCGAGGTGCATGCAGTTGATGGCGAAGACCTGGAAGCGGTCCGCGTCGACGTGGCGCACCCAGCAGGCCAGGCGCGCGGTCTGTCCGTCCGAGGGCCCCACGACCGGGTTGCGGAACGTGGCCAGGCGAGTCTCTCCGGCGGGGAACCGCGCCAGCGAGCCGAGCGAGACCCACCCCGTGTCCTTGCGCGCCCGGAGAGCCGGAGACGCCAGGTAGCGGACGAAGGGGATCGCGAGGAGCAGCGCCAGGAACCCGTTGAAGAGCAGGCCCAGCCTGACCAGCAATCGCCGTCGCGGGAAGCGCTCGGGAGTCGTCATCGTGGCCCCTGGGGCTGAGAAGGATGTGAACGCTGCGCGACGAGCCAGGTCACCACGTCGCCGACCTCGGCCGAGGTCATCGGACGGGCGGGGAGGTTCCCGCGCCAGTCGGGAGCGCCGAGCTCCGGTCGCCCGACGATGACCGTCGTCCGCAGCCCCTGGTTGCTGATCAGAGACAGGTAGGAGACGTCGGTGATGGCGCTGCTCTTTGGGCCGCCCCGGCCACCTTGCCCGTGGCAACCGGCACAGAACGTCTGGAACACCTGGGCTCCCCGGAGCGCGTCCCCCGGGCCCGGCGCGGCGTAGGGAGGAGCGGTCGCTCCCTGCAGCGCGTCTGGACGTGCCCAGCGGCTGCGCATCCCCCGCACCAGGGCAGTCACCTGCGCCTCGGTGAGGAGACCACCGGCGCTCTGCCCGAAGGCCGGCATCAGCGAGCCGGAAACGCCCCCGCGGACGGCAGCGGTCAGCACCACGTCGTCGGCGATTGCCAGATAGACCGGGTCGGCGAGCGCCAGCGCCGCCCCACCCCGCCCCTCCGCGCCGTGGCAGCCGGCGCAGTGGGTCCCGAAGAGCACCGCGAAGTCCGTCAGCTGTTCGGGAATTCCCTCCGGAGGGCCGGCCACCGGTCGACCCGGAGGAGCGCAGCCCGCGGAGAGGAGCGCAGCGGCCAGTAGCGCGAGGGAGCGGCCGCTCATGGGCGATGCTCCCTCCCCGAGGCCTCGATGCCGGCACGCATCGAGAGCGGCAAGGCGGTGCTCACCCGCTGCTGCCGCGAGACGACCACGCCCGCCACCAGCCCGAAGCCGAACTGCGAGAGGACGAACCAGAGCCAGTCCACCCGGCTGTTCATGACGGGATTGACGATGCCCAGGATGCCGTAGAGCAAGCCCGACCAGATCAGCGGGGCGATGACGCCGCCGAGGAGCACGGGCCGGCGGGGAAGCATCGGGAGCATCGCGCCGTAGAGCACCCCCACCACGAGCGAGGTGAACCCGTGGACCCCCACCGCGATGGCGAACATCGCAGGCTGGAAGCGCATGAGCTGCTCGGTGCTCCGGGTCATCTCCGGGCTGAAGAAGCCCGCGGAGAGGAGGTTGATCGGGTACCAGACGCCATGCCGGCTGAGCACCCCGTAAAGCGTCGCCAGCAGCGCCATCGCCACCCCGCCGGCGAGCCCTCCCTTCACGCCGGCAGAGACCGGGTAGAACGCAACTGGCAGCAACGCTCGCGGCACCTCCACCGTCGACCCCGCGAACGCCGCAACCCCGGGGTGCATCGTGGTCACGGGCTCGGGCGGGACGTCGGAGACCGGGACCTCCACGTGCACCTCGTGGGGGAACACCTCGCGGAACCAGCCCACCACGCCGATGACCGCGAGGACCGCGCCGACCACGCTCACCGCGGAGCTGGTGACCATCCCGGCGAAGAGCATCCCCAGGCCGACGGCGCCCACCAGCGGCCAGGGGGTGGAGGCGGGCAGCTCGACTGCGCGGCGTTCCCGGGATGGCCGTTCCATGGTCAGCGCCCCACCACGTAGACGACGGTGAAGACGACCACCCAGACCGCATCGACGAAGTGCCAGTACAGCGAGAGGACGTCCACCCTCTCGGCGTCGGCCTGCGCCACCTTCCGGAGCAGGGCGAAGGCCGTGACCACGCCGAGCAGCACCAGGCCCACGAGGACGTGCAGCGCGTGCAGGCCCACCAGCGAGTAGTAGGTGGTGCCGAGGAGATTCGCGCGGATGGTGAGCCCCTCTCGGATGAGGTGCTTCCACTCCAGAGCGGTCCCGAGCAGGAACAGCGCTCCGAGGACGAAGGTGAGCACCCACCAGCCGAGGAACGGCGCCTGCCGCCCGCGCCGGAGCGCGACCACCGCGAGGTGAACGGTGAAGCTGCTGGAGAGCAAGCAGATGGTGAAGAAGATCGGAGGACGGAGGATGGCCGTCGTCGGGCCGCTCGAACTCTTCCCCGCGTAGAAGAGGTAGGCGATGACGAAGATGACGAAGATCGCCGACTCGGCGGCGATGAGGGTGAGCATTCCCACCTTCCCCTTCGAAGGCAGGGTCGTCGGCTCGATCTCCAGCGTTCCGGCGAGGTGAGTCATTCGTACTTCCAGTCGGGATCCTCGGGATGCTTCAGATCCCACAGCGGTCGGCGGCTCCGGACCTCCGGCAGCGTGGCGAAGTTGTATTCGGGCGGTGGCGAGGTGGTGGACCACTCCAGTGTCCAGGCGTCCCAGGGATCGTTCCCGGCCTTCGGTCCCGCGAGCGCCGCCCGGACGAGATTGATCACGAAGATGCCGATGGCGACCGCCTGGATGACGGCGCCGACCGTGACCACCGCGTTCCACCCCTCCCAGCCCCGGCCGGCCTCGTAGGTGTAGATGCGGCGAGGCATCCCCAGCAGGCCGGGTACGTGCATCGTGTCGAAGGTGAGGTGGAAGCCGAGGACGAACAGCCAGAAGTGCCACTTGCCCAGGGTCTCGCTGAGCATCCGCCCGGTCACCTTGGGGAACCAGTAGTAGAAGGCGGCGAAGGCGCAGAAGAGGATCGCCCCCACGATGACGTAGTGGAAGTGGGCGACGACGAAGTACGAGCCGCCGAGCTGCCAGTTGAAGGGGGCCGAGGCGAGCATCACCCCGGTCAGCCCGGCGAGCAGGAACTGAAAGAGAAAGCCGATGCAGAAGAGCATGGGCGTCCGGAACTCGATGCGCCCGCCCCACATCGTGGCCAGCCAGTTGAAGATCTTGATCCCGGTGGGGACCGCGATCGCCATGGTCGAGAGGACGAAGAAGGTGTTACCCGCCGGGGTCATCCCCACCGTGAACATGTGGTGGGCCCAGACGCTGATGCTGACGAAGGCGATGGCGAGCGTCGCCGCCACCATGATTGGGTAGCCGAAGATCGCCTTGCGCGAGAAGACGGGGATGATCTCCGAGGCGAAGCCGAAGGCGGGGATCACCAGCACGTAGACCTCGGGATGGCCGAAGACCCAGAAGAAGTGCATCCACAGCACCGCGGATCCACCGGCCTGGGTGTCGAAGAAGTGGCCTCCGAGGTAGCGATCGACCATCAGCATCGCCTGGGCCGCGGTGAGCGGGCCGATGGCGAGGATGGCGAGCATCGCCATCGCCAGGGCAAGCCAGACGAAGAGCGGCATCCGGCCCAGGGTCATCCCCGGGCAGCGGAGACAGAACACCGTGGTGACGATGTTGATCGCCGTGGCGATGCTCCCGAACCCGGAGACCAGCAAGGCGATCGTCCAGTAGTCGGTGCTGTGGCCAGGCGAAAAGGTCTTCGACGTCAGGGGCGCATAGGCGAACCAGCCCACGTCGGGAGCACTCCCGGCGCCGTACAGCCCGTAGCCTCCGATCAGGCTGTAGTAGAGGAGGAATCCTCCGAAGACCGTCAGCCAGAGGCTGAAGGCGTTGAGCCGCGGGAAGGCCATGTCCCGCGCGCCGATCATGAGTGGCACGAGATAGTTGGCGAAGCCAAACATCAGCGGCATGGCCACGAAGAAGATCATCGTGGTCCCGTGCAGCGTGAAGAGCTGGTTGAACGTCTGCGGGGCGAGGAAGTCGCTGTTCGCACGGACCAGCTGGATCCGGATCAGCGACGCCTCGATGCCTCCCACCACCAGGAAGAGCAGGGCAAAGAGCACGTAGATGATGCCGATCCGCTTGTGGTCGACCGTCGTCAGCCATTGCTGGAGCTCGTCGATCCAGGGCCGCCGCGCGGTGCTGGTGGTGGGCCAGGGCTGTGACTGGGTGGTCACGCGTCTTCCTCAGTGCAGGCTCAGGAGGTAGTCCGTCATCGCGTCGAGCTCGTCGGAGCCGAGGCCCATCGGCGGCATCAGCGCTCCCGGCTTGAGCGCCGCGGGATTCTCGAGCCAGCGGCGCAGGTTCGCCCGGTCGTTGGGCGACGCCCCGGAGGCGAGCGTCTCGCGGGACATGAGGTGGGTGAGGTCGGGTCCGAATCGGCCGCGGGCCGACGTCCCGGCGACGGTGTGGCAGTTCACGCAGGAGGTCTGTTCGAAGAGCCGGCGCCCCCGGGCCACCGAGGGATCCTCCCTGGCCGGCAGCGCCTGCGCCTTCACCCAGCGCTCGAAGTCCTCCGGGGTCTGGGCGTAGACACGGAGGAGCATCTTCGCGTGCTGTGTTCCGCAGTACTGCGCGCACTGGCCGAGATAGAGGCCGGGCTCCCGGGGCTCGATCCACATCTCGTTCCGCTTGTTGGGGATGAGGTCGGTCTTGCCCGCCAGCCGAGGGACCCAGAAGCTGTGGTCGGTGTCGGCGGACCACAGCTCGAGGAAGGTCGGATTGGGCCGTGCCGGATCGCTGATCGGCACGTGGAGCTCGTTGGCGGTCACCACCGCGAGGCCGGGGTAGCGGTATTCCCACCAGAACTGGTGGCCGATCACCGTGACCACCACTGCGCCGGGGGGTCGCGCCGGGTGCTGCACCTCGAAGATGACCCGCGAGGTGGAGAGGAAGAGCACCACCACGATCAGCACCGGGATGATGGTCCAGGCCAGCTCGATCTGCCGGCTGCCGTAGACCTGCGGCGGCTCCCCGGGAGGATCCCCGGGGCGGCGGCGGAACCGCACCACCGCGTACGTCAACAGCATGAAGACGACGAGGAAGATCGCCGCGGCGACGAGGAGGATGAACAGCGCCAGCTCGTGAATCGCCTCGGCGGGGGTGGAGGCCGGGGCGAAGAGATTCGTCGGGCTGAGGGGCACGGCCGGAGCGCTGGCCCAGACCGAGACGACCGCCTGGCTGGCGAAGACGAGCATTCCAGCGCCCCTCCCCTGCTGTCTCGTGTCCGACGCGGGGTAGCACGTCCGGACGGCAGGTGTGAGACGGACCTTTTGCCTCTGAACGCGCGTTCAGATAAGGGTATCAGGGTGAAGCCGCGGGCCTGGTCGAATCCGCCGAACCCCTTCGCGCCGACGGCGCTCGAGTACCTCGAGGAGGACCACCCGCGGGCCGCCGTCCACGTCTGGGACGACACGACGAAGGGCATCCTCGCCACCAACGACAGTCCCGACGTCGGCTTCGACTTCAGCGTGAACCCGTACCGGGGATGCATGCACGCCTGCGCCTACTGTTACGCGCGGCCCGGGCACGAGTACCTGGGCTTCGGCGCGGGCACCGATTTCGACACCCAGATCGTCGTGAAGCGGCGCGCCCCGGAGCTGCTGCGCGAGGCGTTCTGGAAGCCGTCCTGGAAGGGCGAGCTCGTCGTCTTCAGCGGCGTCACCGACTGCTACCAGCCGCTCGAGGCATCGCTGCGGCTCACCCGCGGCTGCCTCGAGGTCTGCTCCGAGTTCCGCAACCCGGTGGGCATCATCACCAAGTCGCCGATCATCGAGCGCGACGTCGACGTCCTCCAGCAGCTCACCCGCGACGCGAGCCTCAGCGTCGCCATCAGCCTCCCCTTCCACGACCAGGACCTGGCCCGCGCAGTAGAGCCCGGCGTCGCCACGCCCCGCCGGCGTCTCCAAATCATCGAACGGCTCGCGGCCGCCGGCATCCGGGTCGGCGTGAGCATCGCCCCGGTCATCCCCGGGCTCGACGAGGGCGTCCCCCGCGTTCTCACCGCGGCGGCCAGCGCCGGTGCGCATTTCGCCGGCTACGTCCTGCTCCGTCTGCCCGGCTCGGTCCGGCCGGTCTTCGAGCAGCGGATCCGCGAGGCGCTCCCGCTCCGTGCGGAAAAGGTGCTCCACCGGATCCAGGAGACCCGGGGCGGGAAGATGTACGACTCGACCTGGGGCCTGCGGCAGCGTGGAGAGGGCCAGTACGCCGACGCCATCGCCGCCCTCTTCGCCGCCCAGGCCCGGAAGGTCGGTCTCGAGCCGCGCTGGCCCGACGATGCACGGCCCGAGACCTTCCGCCGCCCCGAGCGGGCCGGAGACCAGCTCAGCCTGCTCTAGCCCGGCCCACGCGGTCGACCGCGCTCACGGTGCGGGCGCCGGTCGCGCGTTCCCTCCGTCGAGCAGGAACTTCCAGCTCCCGTCCGGCTGACGCGCCCAGACGGTGATGTACTTGCTGAAGGAGTCGATGGCGATCGACCCGTCGTCGTTGCGGAGGACGTACTCGCTGTTCCCCGTCGTCCAGGCGATGTCGCCGCTGAACGTCGACCCGGAGATGGTCGGCGTCCAGGACAGCGTCTCGACCGGCGTCCACCCGGCCCACGCGATGCCGGTCACCTCGTCCGCGCCCCAGTAGACCGGGCCCGCGACGCTCGACCCATCGTCCGCCACGTACGCGGTGAAAGCGACCGTGTAGCCCTGGTCCACGGAGAGGTCCGCGAAGGTCCGGTCGGCGAGCAGAGCGGAGGCGGCGTTCCAGCGGGAGGGTGCCCAGCGCGGCGTTCCCCGGTCACCCGGCTCGAAGATCGCCAGCCCGGGCGGCGGGTCCGTGGGCTGGAGCGAGCTGTAGTTCCACATCGTGGCCTCGACTCGCCAGTTCACCCCCTCGCGCCGCCAGGCGGTGATGTAGAGCGTGTAGCGCGACAGCGTCGAGCCATCGGCCTGCCGCAGCTGCGCCGTGCCCCGGCCGAACGTGTAGCCGAGGTACCCGTCGTGCGAGACGTTGCCGGTGTAGGTCGAGCGGGCGAAGGTCGCCGCCCCCCGGTCGGGGATGGCAGCGCGCAGGGCGGCCTCGGCGGCCCTCCGGCCGTGTGCGATGTCCTGGCCCGGCACGTTCACCACCGCGTCGTGGGTGATGGCATCGAGCAACGCGTCCACCATTCCGGCCCGAGCGATCCGCGCGTTCAGCGCCGCGTCGGCGGCGAGCAGCGATGCGCGGAGCCGATCGGCCGTGTCCGGCCTCGTCTGCGCGCGGACGTCGCTGAACGCCAGATCGTCATCCGTGGACGGGCTCGCGCGCGCGGCGCTCGCGACCGCCAGCAGACAGAGTGGAGAGAGCAGGAGGAGACGATGCATGAGTGGCTCCGGTTTCTCCGCCCGCACGTGCGCGGACGGGCGAGTCCCTTCTGCCCCGGAGCAGACGCGTGGTGGCATGGACCTCCGGCGAGCGGTCCGCCGCTGCGGTCGTCCGGCGCACCGTCCCGGCGAGGCGGTCCGGCCTCGCAGCGAGCCGCTCGACGGCGACGGCTGGATCGCCACCCGCGTTGCCTGGAGGACACGCGTGTAACCTCTGGCGGGCGGACGCGTAGCTCCCGGGACAGGTCACCCCGATGACTTCAGAGACACCGACGCCGGCGCGCCCGGACGAAGCCGAGGCCGTCACCAGGCTCCTGGCCGCGCAGCTCGAGGAGCACGCCATCCCACTCGCCCGCGACCTGCTCGCCGAGGGCGTCCGCTCGGCGCTCGCCGACGACGGCCATGCACTGATCCTCGTCACTCGCCAAAACGGCCGCCCGGTCGGCGTTGCCTACCTCTCCTTCGGATGGATTCTCGAGCGAGGCGGCACGGCCATGTATCTGGAGGAGATCTACGTCGTCCCCGAGCTGCGGGGTCGGGAGATCGGCACGGCGCTCCTCCGCGCCGCCCTCGACGTCGCCCGGGCCCGAGGGTGCCGATCGGTGGAGCTCGAGGTGGAGCGGAGCCACGCCCGGGCGGCGAACCTCTACGCGCGGGCGGGCTTCCGGCCCCTGGAGCGGGTCCACTGGACCCTGCCACTGGACTGAGCGCCTACCAGACCTCGCAGCGGTTCTGAGCGACCATCCGGTCGTTCGCCTTGCACCCGAAGGCCTGCTGGAACTGGGGCAGGTTCGAGAGCGGCCCGTTCACCCGGAACCGCGGCGGCGCGTGTGGATCGACCGTCACCCTCCGGCGCGCCTCCTCCGGGC
>CAZDSB010000376.1:0-16909 GCA_964507515.1 uncultured Myxococcaceae bacterium | reverse complement strand
GCAGCACGGCCAGACCGATGGCGGTGTTGGCCGGGTAGGCCCGGACCGTGGACAGCACCACCAGCGCCGAGACGACCACGAACCCCCCGGTGGTCCAGGGGTGGCCCGGGACCGGGAAGCGGATCGTGCTCGGCTCCCCGCCGATGCCGCGACGCCGGAGCAGGAACAGCGAGGCGGCGGAGAGTCCGAAGAACACCCAGTCGGCGAAGACCACGTACCCGAGGATCTGATCGTACCGGCCGGTGAGTGCCACCGAGATGCTCGTCGCCGCCAGGACGAGGATGGCCACCACCGGCGCATGGGTCCGGCGCGAGACCCGGGCCACGCTCCGGAAGAACAGCCCGTCGGCGGCCATCGCGAAGTAGACGCGCGGCATGGTGAGCAGCGACTGGCTGAGGAAGCCCAGGGTGGAGACGGCGATGCCCAGGGCGATGAAGGTCGCACCTCGCTGGCCCAGCGTGCGCCGCATCAGCGCCGAGGCCGGCGTCTCGGTGTCCGCCAGCCCTGCGGGGCCGAGCCCAGCCAGGCATACCCAGCTCACGCCGACGTAGAGGACGATGACCAGCACCACCCCGGCGACCAGCGCGCGCGGCAGGGTGCGACGCGGGTCGCGGACCTCCGAGGCGATGAAGCAGGTGGTCTGCCAGCCTCCGTAGGCGAACAGCACCGGGACCATCGCCCCACCGAAGGCCAGCAGCCCATCGGGGGCAGGCGCCGGAGACGGAAGCGGCGGTCGGTGGAAGAGCCAGCCCAGGACGATGAGGGCAGCCAGAACGCCCATCTTGAGCACCATCAGGACGCCCTGGACCAGGCTTCCGCTCCGCACGCCGAGGCAGTTGATCGCCGCCAGCCCGAGGATGGTGACGACGGCGAGCGCGGTCTCGGACACCGGCGCGCCGGTGAGCTCGAGCGCGTACCGCGCGAAGATGACCGCCACGGCCGCAACCCCGCCGGCGTTGATGACGAGCAGGAGCGCCCAGCCACAGAGGAAGGCCACCAGCGGATGAAACGCCTCGCGAAGGTACGCGTACTGGCCTCCGACCGCCGGCATCCGCTCCGACAGCTCGCCGTAGATGAATGCGCCCAGCAGGGCCACCACGCCGCCCACCACCCAGGCCCCGAGGATGAGCGGCGCCGAGTGGACGTGCCGGGCGACGACGGACGGGTTGACGAAGATGCCCGAGCCCACGATGCCGCCCATCACGACGAGGGTGGCCTCGAGGAGGCCGATCCGCGCCACGAGGCCAGGACGGCTGTCTGCCAAGGCGGTTCCCTCCTGCTCGGGGCCGATCCGGCGGCGGCCGGCGCTATTCGTCGTACTCGAGGCGGACGAGCCTCCAACGGTCTCCATCCAAACGCAGCAGGATTTTCCCGCCCCAGACCGAATCGATTGGCGCGCTGAAAACGAACCTGGCTTCGAACTCATCCACTCGGCTGCTCGTCGTTCGACGCCGGAGCGTGACTACACGCAGCCGCGAAGACGACCAGCCCGCTCCAGAGGACGCGCAGAAGACTCGCCGGAGAATTCACTTCGCCGCGGGCGCGGTCGCGTCGGAGACGTTCTGGTTCGCCGTCTTCCGCTCGATGCAGCCCTTGGTGAGCGTGTACGAGTACGTGCCGAGCTCGTCGCGCCAGAACTCGCCCTGGAAGGGCCAGTAGAGCTGGTCGTCGTTCACCGCCACCGAATACCGGTACTTCTTGATGATGGCCCGGCGCCCACCGGCCTGGAGCTGCTCCTCCAGGAACTCCTTCTCCTTGGTGGTGGTCTCGAACTTGATGCGCTCGCCGTTGCCGAGGAGCGTGCGGAGCTCGTTCTGCTCCTGCTCCAGCTTGGCCTTGGCCATGATGCCGGCCTTCTGGATCAGCGCCGCCCGCTGCTTCTTGAGCAAGTCCTGGAGGTGCCTCGCGAGGTCGGTGTTGTTCAGGCTGGGGTGGCTCTTCTCCGAGTCGAGCTCGTTCTCCAGCTCGATGATCGAGTCGTTGGTGTTCTTGAGGTCCTTGTCGCTCAGGGCCAGCTTGAGCACCCGCTCCAGGATGAGATCCGGGCTCTGGCCGGCCTTCTTCGCCGCGCGGTTCTTCTTCTGGATGTCGGCGAGGACCGCGTAGTAGTCCGCCGCCTCCATGTTCTTCCGTGTCAGGTCGTCCAGCGCGTCGTAGACCGGCTTGTAGCGCCGCTCGAACTCCCGGATGATCGCCGTCGACTCCGCGTAGCGGCAGTTCTCGTAATAGATGACTGCCTTGAGGATGAGCGCCTCGGGGAAGTATTCGTCGCGGAAGAATGGGCTCGACAGGGTGATGAGGTTTCCGAGCGCCTGCTCGTACTGGCCGATGCGGTAGTTGGCCCAGGCGGACTCGAACAGCGCCTCCAGCCACTGCGGCTTCCCGCGCTCGATCTTCCCGTAATAGTAGAGGGCGTAGCGGTTCTGCCGCGCGCCGTAGTGGATACGCGCCAGCTGCATGAACGCGAGGTCACGCGTCGCGTCCGCCACCTTCGCGTCCGCGGCGGAGCGCCTGCCATCGGGCCGGGTGACCCGGACGACCTCCTTCATCGCCTCCAGCGCCATCGGCATCTTGCCGTCGCGGAACCAGGTGAGGCCCTCCAGGTATTTCGCCTGGGCGTAGAACGGGGAGCTCGGCGGAATCTGCGCGGTCAGCTTCCGTGCGTCGTCGAACGACTTGGCCGCCTCCTGCTTCTGCTCCACGGTGTCCAGGGCCCGGCCGCGCACGAAGTAGTAGCGCGCGAGGAGGTAGTGGAACTCGTCCTGGTATCGCTCCGGCCAGTCGGCGTTGGCGTAGCGCGCGACCTCGTCGAGGATGACCGACTCGTTCACCGTCTTGTGGCTGATGAAGAAGAGCCACTCCAGCGACTTGCTGAAGAACCTGGTGTCCTTGCCCCGGGCGAGGATCTGGCTGAACTCGCCGAGGGCCGCGTGGTACTGGCCCATGCGGTAGAGCGTCTTGCCGAGCAGGTACTGGGACTCGAGCTGGAGCGGCGCCATCTTCGGGTCGTTCATCAGCTCCCAGGCGGCGAGCGCCGCCTTGTCGTACTCGCCGCGGTTGAACGAGGCGTTTGCCGCCTCGAGCCGCTGCCGGTCCGCGGTGCGGCCGGTCACGTCCAGCGCCTCGAAGGTGGTGGTGGGGGCGGTCCCCTTCTTCGACGGAGGGGGCGGCATCGGCATCTGCTGGGCCGGCGCCTGCTGCGGGGCCGGCGCGGACAGGTCGAGCCCGAGGTCCTGCTGCGCAGTGGCCTTCGCCGGCGTGGCCGCCGCAGGGGCAGAGGCCGCAGGGACGGTGGCGCTCGCCGGCGCCGCGGTGGCACTGGTGGTCGAGGCCTTCGCCTTCGTCGTCGAGCTGGCGCTCTTCTTGGCCTTCTTCTTCGGCTGCTGGGGTGAGTCCAGGCCCTGGAACGTCTGACCCGACGCGCCGCCGGCGACGGCCAGCGAGAGGAGGAGAGCGTGGGGGCGGAGCGAGCGGAACATGTCGGCGTGCCCTCCCTAGCCCTCGTTGAAGCTGTTGGGGATGAAGAACGACAGCCCGATGTCGAAGAAGAGCTGGTTCCTGACCTGGTACGCGGCCCCGGTGGTCTGGGTCGCCCCGGCAGTCTTCTCCCGGTAGATGGCGTCGCGCAGCTCGAAGCGCAGCGCCATCCAGCGGTTGAAGATGAACCGCATCCCGAGCCCGGCCTCTCCGCCGATCGCCCAGGTGGAGGTGCTTCCCGCGGCGCCGCCGTCCTTCGGCGCCTGGTACTGGAGCGCCATCGGGCCGGCGATCAGGTACAGGTTGAAGTGCGCGAATCCCTCGGCGAGGAGCGAGATCTTCCCGTAGAGCGGGGCCCACTCGAAGTCGAGCGCCGTGATGAGCTTGATCTGTCCCGGCCCCTTGCCGTCGAGCTCCTCCTTGCTGGGGCTGCGGCACGCCTCGTTCGCCGGGCAGATCTGCGCGGAGCCGCTGACGGAGGTGAACGCATAGCCGCCGCGGAGGCCGAGGCCGATGGTCTCGGTGAAGTGGTAGGTGAAGGTCGCCCCCAGGACGTACTTGCTCCAGAACGCGTCCCGGAAGCTGAGGCTGAAGGTGGGCGCGATCTCGAACCGGCGCGCCATCAGGAAGGTGTGGCCGGTGACCGGCGGGATTCGGTCCTTGAGCGGGCCGATGTCGCGATCCAGTGCGGCCGTGTCGCCGGCCTCGCTCGACGGCGCGAGATCCGCCGGTGGCTTCGCTGGCGCCGGCGCCGGCGCGGGTGCAGGCGCCTGCGCCCGGGCGGCCGGCGCGAGCGCGAGGAGGACGAGGAGGACGAGTCGGGAGCTCACTCGGACTCCCTCCCGGTGCTGCGGAACGGCAGGAACAGCGAGATGCCGGCGTGCAGCGCCAGGATGTTCTGGATGGCGCCCTTGTTGGTTCCCGCCGGCTGGTCCACGTAGCTGGTGTTGATGAGGGCCAGGTTCACGCTCAGCCAGTCGGTGGTCATGAAGCGGAACCCGATGCCGAACTCGCCGGCGATGTTCGGTCCGCGCGTCGGTCCACTGGGGTTCTTCGAGTCGAGCGGCGTCGAGGAGGTGTCGCTCCACAGCGCACCCAGCCCGGCGAGGATGAACCCGTCGAAGTGGATAATGGTGTTGAAGATGGTGGCCTTCCCGTAGATGGGGCTCCACTCCACCGCACCCAGCACCGACCACTTGGGCACCGAGTAGAAGATCCGGCTCTGGAAGTTCGCCTTCGCCAGGCGCACGTCGTCGGTGGGGAGCAGGTCGTAGATGGAGGCGTGCACCGCCACCGCGAGCGTGTCGGAGAGGAAGAACGAGCCGCGAAGGCTACCGCCCCACTTCGAGTAGTACGGGTCGTTCACCGAGACGAAGATGGTGGGAAGCAGCTCGAAGCGGTGGGTCTTGAGGAAGACCTTGCGCTGGATGCTCTTCACCCGGTCGTCCTCGACCAGCGACTGCTCGTCGAGCACCGGCGCGTCCTTCACCTTGTCGCTGGGAAGGACCACCGTCGAAGGCGCCGGCTTCTTCGCCTCCTCGGTGAGATCGAGCCCGAGACCCTCGGTGGTGGGCTCGGGTGGTTTCTCCTGCTGCTGCGGCGGCGGCGTCGGAGCCTGCGCCCGCGCCACGGGCGCAAACACGAGGAGCAGGCACGTGACCGCTGCCAGGGGTCGCGTCAAGGTGAAGAATCTCCGTCCGGGACTACGGTGCGGTCGTGCTCGCATCCGTCGATGGCAACGCTGAGCGCGAACTCTACCATCGTTCCGCTCTCACGGAAGTGCGTGATGCCGCACCAAAGGTGGGACGTTCGTAGACACGGGCGCCATGCCGCGCGTGCCGCAGCGACGCTGACCTCGGTGACCGTTGTGCTACCGTGCCGGGACGAATGGCTGCATCCCTCCGCGCGCGCGCGTTCCTTGCTGTCGTAGTCGGCGCAGTTGCTCTCTCGATGATGGCGTGCAAGGCCGACACCGACCTCGGCAAGGAAGGATGCCACCTCCTCAAGGCGCTCCCGGACGGTGGTGCGACAAACGTGATCGTCGCCGAGCTCAGCGCCGGCAAGGACTTCCTGAGCTTCGGGTCCGTCGAGTGCGAGGATCTGATCTGCGTGCTCGATCAGGACGCGGTGGCCGTCGTGCTGGCCCAGGCCACCGCGAACCCCGCGGTGCTCAGCGATCCGGCCACGGGCTACTGCAGCCACGCCTGCGCGCAGGGCAACGCCACCGGTTGCACGCCGCAGTATCAGGACTACCAGAACGACCCATCGCTGGCGATGAGCTGCCGTGCGCTGGTGCTGGACGACGACACCATCGCCGAGATCTGCAAGGACCCGGTGAAGTGCCAGGAGTACTTCAACAACAGCCGCTCGGCGTTCTTCTGCGCCCGCGGCGACGGCGGCACCAGCCAGTAGCCGGGACCACCTGGCCTACGGCTGGCCGGGGCGATGCTTCAGCGGCCCCTCGAGCTCGACGGTCGAGCCGGCCCGCACCCCGTTGCGCGCGGACCATCCGCCCGGCACCTCGAGCACGTAGAGCGACGGCTTCCCCACCGTGCGCGAGGACAGCGTCTGCGGCTCGGCCCACTGCACCACACCCACGACCCGCATGGCCTTGTCGATGAACAGCATGTCCAGCGGGATGAGCGTGTTGCGCATCCAGAAGCTCTGCACCACCTCCGCCGGGAAGATGAAGAGCATCCCCGCGCCGTCGGCCAGCTCGCTGCGCCACATCAGGCCCC
The DNA here is from genome assembly GCA_964507515.1 of uncultured Myxococcaceae bacterium. Lineage (GTDB taxonomy): Bacteria > Myxococcota > Myxococcia > Myxococcales > Myxococcaceae > RPRB01. Next base: position 10,694 of record CAZDSB010000376.1, on the reverse strand, counting down.
GGGTGCGGAGCGGCGTGTTGTCGGCGATCTCCACCGAGATGCGGTGAGCCCCACCGAAGGCGTCGCGGACCACCACCGCGCCGCGATCGGGCAGAGGGCCGTCGTAATTCTCCGTCGTGGGATCCACCATGGTCGAGCGAGGGACCGGCTTGTCCGCGCCCGCGGAGCCCGAGGCGAGGAGGACGGCGACGAGGAGCGCCTTCATTCCGAGCGCTCCTTGTTGAGGAGACGCAGCGTCAGCTCCCGGCCCAGGCTGTCGCTCATCAGCCGCTCCACCACGTCCTCGAAGGCGAAGCGCTGCGCGTCGTCCGCGTAGACGAACCGGATGCCCATCCCGGCATCGTCGCCCTCTGCGTTGCTCCACGCCACCTCACCGAGCAGCTCGAACGGCTCGTCACGACTGGGAATGGACAGCTTGAAGAGGAAGCGCGTCCCGATCGGCAGGGGCTTGCGCGTCTTGATGAACGTGCCGCCCTTGCTGATGTTCCGGGTGTAGTCGGCGAAGAAGCTGTTCAGCTTCTTGTAGTCGACCTTGAGCTCGATGGGCGCCCGCGGGTGGGTGCGCCCTTCCGTCTTTGGTTCCGTCACTGGGGGCGAGGCCGGAGTATACGGACATCCGATGCCGCCCGTCGTGCGCTCGGCCGGGGAGCTGCTCCGACGACCCGGAGGGTGGGTCCCGGCGCTGGTGGTGGCTGCCGGGGGGTCGCTCGGGGTGCTCCTCCCGCTCTTCGAGCTCCCCGGGCTCGAGCTGGGGCTCCTCGTCGCCGCCCTCTGCACGCTGGTCGGAGGGTGGACCGGCGCCACGGCCGCCGACGAGCTCCGCAAGATCCCGCGCCCGAGCGTGCCCCGCGCTCCGTCGCCCGGCCCCGGTGTCGCCGCGGCGAGGGCCATCGGCGCCGCGACCCTCGTGCTCTGGGGGGCCGCCGCGGTCCCCTTCCTCGCCGCCATGCTCCGGGCCGTGCTCACCACCCGGTGCGACCCGTTCGCCCAGGCTGCCTTCTTTCCGTTCCTGGTCTTGCCCGCGGCCCTCCTCGCGGCAGCGGCGGGCACGTTCTGCCGCACCGCGTTTCCCGTCCGCGGCCGCGCCATCGCGCTCTACGTGTTGCTGCTCCTCGCCTCCCTCGCATGGACGGTGTGGCCGATCGTGCTCGGGCCGCAGGTGTTCGCCTTCAACTTCTTCCTCGGGATGTTCCCCGGTCCCCTCTACGACGAGGCGCTCGTCCTTTCCTCCTCGCTCCTCTGGTTCCGGCTGGAGACGGTGCTCTGGGCGCTCGCGCTCGGGACCTGCGCGGCGGGGGTCTTTCCCGCTCCCGGTCCCACGCACCGGCGCCACAGGGCCCGCGTGCTGGGCACGCTGGTGGTGCTCGCCCTCGGCATCACCCTGCTGGAGGCGAACGCGGTCCGGCTCGGGTTCCGCAGCTCGGACGCCGCGGTGCGCGCGGCCCTCGGCGGGCGCACCGAGACCGAGCACGCGGACATCCTCTACCCCCGCGAGAAGTCTCCCGAGGAGGTGGAGCGGCTCCGCCGTGACGTGGAGTTCCGGCTCGCGCGACTCGGGCGGTTCTTCGGCGCTCCACCCATCGCGGTGAGGGTGCTGGTGTTCCGCTCGCCGGAGGAGAAGCAGCGCTGGGTCGGGGCGGGCGGCACGCAGTTCGCGAAGCCGTGGCTCCTCAGCGTCTATCTCAACGACGCGCCGTTCCCCCACCCGACACTCCAGCATGAGCTGGCCCACGTCGCCGCCGGCGCCTTCGGCAGCGGGCCGTTCCGGATCACCTCGCGCTGGGGCGTGCCGATGATGGGCGTGGTGGAGGGCGTCGCGGTGGCCGCGGACGATCCCCACGGCGAGCTCACGCTGCACGACTGGGCCGCGGGCATGCGCCGTCAGGGGCTGATGCCCGACCTCCGCCGCATCGTCGGCGCGGGCGGCTTCTGGACCGCAGCTCCTGCGCGCGCCTACACCGCAGCCGGAAGCTTCCTCCGCTTCCTCCGGGACACCCAGGGAACCGAGCGGCTCCAGCGGCTCCTCGCCCACGGCGACTTCGCCGGCGTCTACGGGCGCAGCCTGGACACCCTGGTGACGGAGTGGGAGCGGATGCTGGATGGGCTCCCGCTCGACGAGAGCTCGGTCAATCGCGCGTTCGCGCGCTTTCGCCTGCCGAGCCTCTTCGGCCGCCCGTGCGCGCGGGAGGTCGCGACGCTCGCCGCGGAGGCGAAGGGGCTGCTCACCACCAACCCGTCGCGCGCCCTTCAGCTGCTCCGCTCGTGCGCGCGGCTCCAGCCGGGCGAGCCGGACTTCCTCCTCGGCGAGGCCACCCTGCTCCGGGGGCTGAACCGGCCACTGGAGGCGGCGCAGGTCCTCGACCGCGCCGACGGGCTCGTCGCCGGCAGGCCGACGCTCGAAGCGCAGGTGGCGCTCGCCCGGGCAGACCTCGCATGGGACACGGGAGATCTCCAGACCGCCGGCGCCGCGCTCCAGCAGGCCGCCTCGCTTCGACCCGGGCGCGACCTGGAGCGCGAGGCGGAGGTGAAGCGCGTGGCGCTCGCCGACGCGCGCCTCCGTCCGATGCTGCACGCCTTCTTCGACGCGCCCAGCGACGAGCTGCGGCTGTGGGTGCTGGAGCGCGCGCGGGAGACGGCCCCGGAGGACGGCGTGGTCAACTACCTCCTCGGGCGGAGGCTGCTCGCGGTCGGGTTTCCCGCCGAGGCGGCGGAGGCGCTGGGCCGGGCGCTGTCGGCCACGCTCCCCGAGCAGGTCAACCGCGAGGCCTGGCGCCTGCTTCCGTCCGCGCACTACCGGGGCGGCGACTGCGCCGCCGTCCGCTCCGACCTGGGTCGCATGCCGGATCTGTCCGAGCCGCTCCGCGCCGAGGTGACAGAATGGCAGGCGCGCTGCACCTTCGAGGAGCAGACGTTCAACGGTCCCCTGGTGCCTCGCGGGCCTTTCCGCTAAGCCGCACCGCCGCGATGCGCTTCGAAAAGCGGCAATTCCTGGACGGAACGGTGGAGGAGGTGGAGCGGGCGATGCTCGACCCGCGCTACCTGGACTACCTCTTGCAGCACCACGGGGTCCTCCTGGAGGTCCAGGCACTGGAGCGCAAAGAGGAAGGTCCCCTGGTGCGTCGCCGGGTCCGCTACCGGCCGCGTCCGGTCATTCCCTCGGTGGGCCCCAAGCAGGTGCCCCCGGAGTGGTTCGCCTTCATCGAGCAGTCCACCTACGATCGCAATCGCAAGGAGATGACCTTCAGCAACGTCCCCACCAGCCACTCCATCTCGAAGATGCTGGTGAACACCGGGACGCTGCGGCTCCGCCCCTCGGGGACGCGCACCGAGCGCACGCTCGACGGGGAGATCAAGCTGCAGCTGCCGTTCCTGCTCAAGCCGCTGGCGATGATCGGCGAGCGGCTGATCCAGTCCGAGGGTCTGAAGATCCTCGACGCGGAAGCTCCGGTGTTGAACCGGTACGTCGCCGAGCTGCGGAAGGGGCAGGCGTGAGGCGCTCCCTGCTCGCGGTGATCCTCCTGGGAGCTGCCGTGGGATGCGGCCCGCATCGCATCCCGGGGACGGACCTCGAGGACACCGGCGACACCCGGGCGATCATCGACACCATCTCCAAGTACAACTTCGCGCTCGAGGCGCGCGACACCAACGCGATCCTCGCGCTGGTGGACCCGGAGTTCCGCGACAACGCCGGCACCCTCAGCCCCGACGACGACATCGACATCCAGCGGCTCCAAACCGTGCTGCCGCAGCGGCTGGCGAAGCTCAAGGACGTCGCAGTGCGCATCGAGATCAAGGCGATCGACGTCAAGGGAGACCAGGCGCAGGCGGTCTACACCTGGGTCTCGCAGTTCAAGCTCGGCGGCAAGACCATGACCGAGTCGGACATCAAGCGGATGGAGCTCAGGCGCAGGGCCGACGGCTGGAAGATCCTCAGCGGGATCTGAGCTTCAGCTCAGCGAACCGGCTCGACGTGGGCGCGCATCACGCGCCAGGTGCCCTGCTCGTCGGCGAACGTCGCCTGCACCGCGCGCTGGCCGAGGTCCATCCCCCCCGCGGTCCGTCCCAGGAGCAGGCGCCCGGTGAAGAGCACCTCGCCCGGCCCGGTGGACTCGGCGCGGGACTCCACCATCCGGGCCTCCACCATGCCTCCGCGGAGCAGCTCACCGACGAGGTACGCCTTGAGCTCGGTCTTCCCGCCGAGCTCGGGCGACTGGAAGCGCTCCGAGACGTGCTCCAGCACCTTCGCCGGGTCGTGCTCCCGCGCGGCGCGGGTCATGGTCTCGACCGCTGCCCGGACCTGCTCCTCCGGAGAGGCGGGGGCCGGACGGAGCATCCACGCTGCCGCGGCCACGGCGACGAGACCGGCCAGCACGAGCGCGATGGTCGACACCCGCATGCAAGCACCTCGACCCGGGACCCCGGGGCGGGGCAATCTCCCACCCCCGAACCATGCCCGCCACCTCCAGGACAGCTCGTCAGGTCGCCAAGAAGCGCAAGTCGCCCCGCCGCAAGAAGGCGGCGCCCGCCCAGCGCGGCCTCTCGCCGACGGAGACCGGCGAGAAGCTGCCCGACGAGGCCCGCGCGCTCGCGGCCGCGGTGGAGGCAGACGGCGGCCGCGTGCTCGCGACCTACCGCGAGCCGCTCGGCGGGCATGCGGTGCTCTTCGCCGCGCTCCCGGTGGACAAGGTCCAGCCCACCCCCTACCAGCGCGACCTGTCCGAACCGCACGTGAAGCGGCTCGTCTCCGCCATGGAGCGGGTGGACCGCTTCCTCGATCCGCTCATCGCCGTGCGGCACGAGGGGAGCTACTGGACGCCCAACGGAAACCACCGCCTCGCCGCGACTCGCGCGCTGGGGTCGAAGACCGTGCTCGCGCTGCTCCTGCCCGAGCCGGAGGTGGCGTTCCAGATCCTCGCCCTCAACACCGAGAAGGCCCACAACCTGAAGGAGCGCTCGCTCGAGGTCATCCGGATGCTGCGCGGCCTGGTGGAGACCCGGGAGGGGACCGAGCTCGACGTGGCGCCGCTGCTCGAGGAGCCCGCGTTCGCGACGCTCGGCGCGGCCTACGAGAAGCGGCCCCGGCTCTCCGGCGGGGCGTACCACTCCATCGTCAAGCGCATCGACGGATTCCTCGACGAGCCGCTGGCCGAGGCGCTGGGGATCCGCGAGGAGCGCGCGGACGTGCTGCTGAAGCTGGACGACGCGGTCAGCGGGGCGGTGGACCGCCTGAAGGCCCGCGGCATGACCAGCCCCTATCTGCGGCCCTTCGTGGTGGCGCGGATCAACTACCTGCGGTTCGTGAAGATGAAGCCCGGCGCACCACCGCCGGAGTTCGACGCGACGCTGGAAAAGCTCACCCGCGCCGCGGAGAAGTTCAACGCGGAGAAGGTGAAGGAGTCGGACGTCAAGGCGGCGGGCGGCCCGATGGAGGCCGAGCCCGAATAGCCCTCAGGGGTTCTGGGCGCAGTTCTGGCCGCTCTCCGCGCACAGCAGCATCGACGGGCGCGGCGTCCCCGTCTGCCCGGGGATGCCGATGACGAACACCGTGTAGACGCCGGTGTCGGCCAGGTTGTTGAACGTCCCCTGTGCCCAGACCGGGCCGTTGCCCGTGTCGCGAGAGGCCAGCGGTGCGGTGACCGTCGGGGAGCCGGGCGTGATGCCGCCGACCTGCTGGTAGTCGGAGCCGGCACCGAAGGCGAGGTTGGTGGCGAAGGGCGAGAAGACCTGACCACCGACGACCCCGACGTCCTGCGGATTCGAGCCGAGGGCGGCGTTCATCGCCCGGAGGAGCACGCTGCCGCTGGCGGCCGGCGCGGTTCGATCCGCGATGACACTGACCGCCAGCGACGGGTTGCCGGTTCCGGTGAAGCGCCCCGCGAGCACCAGCGTCTGCGGAGCATCCGCGGCGAACGACCTGCTCAGGTCCCCCAGGCCGTTGAGGGAGCTCGAGCAGCTGGTCGACCCGGCCGGGACGAGACGGATGGAGTAGGTGCCGGCGTCGAAGGCCGAGCGCGTCGAGAGCTGCGGGTAGGAGAGCCCTCCGCCGCCCACCAGCGGCGTTCCGAACGCCGCGGCGTCGTCAGGCTTGATGCAGACGTCCAGCGGAACGCCGTCCGGTATCAGGTTGGCGACCCGCACCGCGCCCGGGCCGGGCGTCGAGGAGTCGCAGGCGAGCGCCAGCACGACGGCGAGGAGGATCGACAGGGGGACAAGGCGCGACATCGAGGGTGCTCCGGTGAGGACGTGTCGGCCGCACTCTCGCAGGGCTTGTGGAGGTCGGGAAAGAAAACACCGCGGCGCCGTGCACCCGAAATGTGCCGGAATATGAAGGAGCCACGCGAGTTCGAGCACCTCGCGCCGCCACCCGCCCGGCGAGCGAGCCGCCGTCCCGTCCTTGGTCCGCGGTACACTGAAGGCTCTCGCGATGTCTCCCTCCGTCCTCGTCGTCGACGACGACCGCGCCAACCTCGACTCCGTCGCCCGCATCCTCCAGCACGAGGGCTGGGACGCCCTCGCCGCGTCCGACGGTGCGGCTGCGCTGGAGATGCTCCGCCGCCCCGAGGTGGCGGTGCTGCTCACGGATCTGATGATGCCGGGGATGGACGGCCAGGAGCTGCTGGCCACCGCGCGGGCGCTCCGTCCCGAGGTCGAGGTCGTGCTCATGACCGCCTACGGCACGGTCGAGGCCGCGGTCAGCGCGATGAAGGACGGCGCGTACGACTTCCTCACCAAGCCGCTGAAGCGCCAGCTCCTGGTGAAGACGGTGGAGAAGGCCCTCGAACGGCACGCGCTGCGCGCCGAGAACCAGGAGCTCAAGGCCCGCCTCGCCGACCTCGGCGCGCAGCGGAGCCTGGTGGGACAGTCGCCGGCGTTCCGCTCCTTCCTCGACACGCTCAGGCAGGCCGCTCCGTCGACGGCGACGGTGCTCCTCCTCGGCGAGTCCGGGACCGGAAAGGAGCTCGCGGCGCGCGCGCTGCACGAGCTCTCCGGCCGTGGCAGCGGCCCCTTCGTCGCGGTGAACTGCGGCGCCTTCCCCGAGACCCTGCTCGAGGCGGAGCTCTTCGGCGTGGAGAAGGGCGCGTTCACCGGCGCCACGGCGCGCAAGCCAGGCCGCTTCGAGCGAGCGAACGGCGGCACGCTCTTCCTCGACGAGGTGGGCGAGATGCCGGTGGGCGCCCAGGTGAAGCTGCTCCGCGCGCTCCAGGAAGGAGAGATCGAGCGGCTCGGCGGCACCCAGACGGTGAAGGTGGACGTCCGGCTCGTCGCCGCGACCTCCAAGGACCTCGGGCGCGAGGTGGCCGAGGGCCGCTTCCGCGAGGACCTCTACTACCGGCTCAACGTCGTGGAGATCCGCCTGCCTCCGCTGTCGTGGCGGCGCGAGGACATCCCGCTCCTCGCCGACCACTTCCTCCGCCGCTTCTCGGCGAAGAACGGGAAGTCGGTGCGTGGCTTCAGTCCCGAGGCGCTCGCCGCGCTCGAGGACTACGCCTGGCCGGGGAACGTGCGCGAGCTGGAGCACGCCGTCGAGCGCGCGGTGGTGCTCGCCCGCGGCGACGTGCTCGACGTGGGGGACCTGCCGGAGACCGTCCGCAAGGGTCCGCGCGGGGCGGCGGGCCACGTGGTCATCCCCATCGGGACGCCGCTGGAGGAGGTGGAGCGGCGGGTGCTCCACGAGACGCTCCGCCACACCGGCGGCGACAAGAGCATGGCCGCCCGTCTCCTGGGCATCGCCACCCGGACCATCTACCGGAAGCTCGAACGGGACGTGACTCGCCGCGACGAGGACGAGCCCGGCGAGCCGTGAGGCCTGGGCGCCGCTGACGTTCCGCCCCGCCAGCGGTGCCTCCGAGTGACATTTTGTCGCAGGCGCCGCCGACCGGCCGGGCGGCCCCGTCCGGACCGGGAATCTTCCGGGCAACCCCGCTGTCCTGGGGCCTTTCTCCGCTGGCACCAGGCTTGCTGTAGGCCTCCTGGCCCCGCGGGGGGCCCCTGGCATGGAACTCGTGATCCGGAAGTACTTCTGGGCGGTGAACGCCTGCTTCGTGGCGCTCGCCGCCCTGCTCGCGGCGAAGACGGTCAACCTCTTCTTCGAGGCCGCCATCGCCCCGGCCCCCGCGGCCAACAGCGGTCGGGGAACGACCCGCGTCGCTCAGGTGGAACCGCCGGCCGCGCTCGATCTCGTCAAGCTCGCCCAGCTCACCAACCTCCCCCTGCCGAAGGCCGAGACCGAAGAGGACGCGCAGAGGCCCGACATGAGCTCCGAGCCGGTGCGCACCTCGCTGCGGGTCAAGCTGCTGGGAACGCTGGTGAGTACCCTGCCCAACTGGTCCATCGGCTCCATCCTCGACCTCAACAGCCAGAAGTCCTCGACGGTGATGATCGGCGACAAGGTGCAGAACGCCGAGGTGCTCAGCATCGGTCGGGACCGGGTCATCATCGCCAACAACGGACGGCGCGAGTACATCAGCGCCGAGGGCGGAGACGGCACACCGCAGCCGCCGCCCATCGCCACGACCCGTCCGGTCAGCGAGCCCGGCAACCAGTACGGGGCCGGCATCAAGGCGCTCGACGACAACAACTACGAGGTCCCGCGCAACGAGGTGGACAAGGCGCTGGCCAACCTGAACGACCTGGCGATGCAGGCGCGCATCGTGCCCGCCTTCAAGGACGGTCAGGCCGAGGGCTTCAAGCTCTTCTCCATCCGGCCCGATTCGCTCTACTCGAAGATCGGCATCGTCAACGGGGACGTCATCAAGCGCATCAACGGCTTCGAGATGAACAGCCCCGAGAAGGCGCTCGAGGTCTACACGAAGCTGAAGGACGCCAACCGGATCGACATCGAGGTCGACCGGAACGGCCAGACCCTCCGCAAGACCTACAACGTCAACTGACTCATGACCGCTCTCCTGCCCTGCCTCGCGCTCGCCGTCCTCACCCAGACGGGCGCGCCGACGCCGCCGCAGCCCGTCCCCGGAATTGCCCCGCGCCCCGTGCGGCGTCCCCCGCAGCTCGGCCCCGCGGCCACTCCAGCGCAGGCGGCCACGCCACCGGCGCAGGGTCCGGTCCAGGCGCCCGCGCGGCAGACGTCGCCGTCGATGCCGCCGGCCGGTGAGGGGACCACTGCCGCCACCACACCCAGCTGCTCCGAGGTGCGGAAGAAGGCCCGCTTCAACGTCTACTTCGACAAGGTGGACATCGAGAAGCTGGTCCAGACGGTGTCCGACGCCACCTGCCGGACGTTCATCCTCGGCGACAACGTGCGCGGGAAGATCTCCATCATCGGCCCGGACAACGGGAAGGTGGACGTGAGCGCGGACGAGTTCTACGCCGCGTTCCTCGCCGCGCTGGACGCCAACCAGCTGGCGGTGGTGCCCCAGGGGCGTTTCTCCAAGATCGTGGAGAAGGCCAAGGCCAAGCAGAACAGCATTCCGGTGGTGGGCCCCGACGAGCCCTACACCACCAACGAGCAGATGATCACCCGCCTGTTCAAGATCCGCTACGCGGACCTCGAGCCGCTGCGGGGCGTGGTCCAGCAGCTGGTGAGCCAGAACGGCGACACAATCCCCTTCCAGCCGGACACGCTCATCGTCAACGACATCGGCTCGAACATGCACCGGCTCGAGCGGATCATCGAGCAGCTGGACAGCCGCTCCAGCTCGGACGAGATGCGCGTCATCCAGGTCAAGTACGCGAACGCCAGCGACCTGGCCAACACCATCCAGAAGCTGTTCGACGCCAAGGCGAACCGGCCCGGCGCGCGGCCGGGGCTCACCGTGACGCCGCAGCCCGCTCCCAGCCCGCCGGGCGCGCCACCCCACGCTCCGGGTCCGCTGGTCGTCGGAGGAGCGACGTCCGGGGGACCGGCGACGGTGACCACCCTCCTCGCCGACGAGCGAACCAACAAGCTGGTGGTGGTGGCGACGCCCGCGGCCAACGAGCGGATCGACTCGCTGCTGAAGGAGATCGACGTTCCCATCAGCGGCGAGGGGCGTATCAACGTCTACTCGCTCCAGAACGCCAACGCCGAGGACATCGCCGCGACGCTCCAGTCGCTCGCGCAGGGCACCGCGAACCGGCCCCGTGGCCCGGGCCAGGGCGGGCCGATTCCCAACATCCCCGGCCAGGCCCCGGCGCCGGTCCGGCCTGGTGGCGTGCCCGGGGTCACCGCCGCCGACCTGTTCCAGGGCGAGGTGAAGATCTCCCCGGACAAGGCGACGAACTCGCTGGTGGTGGTGGCCAGCCAGGCCGACTTCAAGAACCTGGTCCGGGTCATCGAGAAGCTCGACCTCGTGCGGCGTCAGGTCTTCATCGAGGCGGTGATCATGGAGGTGGACCTCGACCGCCAGACGCAGTTCGGCGTCAGCCTCCACCAGGGCTACACGGTGAACACCAGCCAGGGGCAGGCGGTGGGCATCGTCGGGACGAAGTACACGACCAGCGGCGTGCCGCCCTCGTTCTCGCTCACCAACCTCGCCTCCTACGGCGGGTTCCTCGCCGGCCTGCAGGGTCCGACCATCCCCGCCTTCAGCCAGCTGGGCCTCAACATCCCGGCGTTCGGCGTGGTGCTGCACGCGCTCCAGATGAGCTCGGACGTGAACGTGCTCAGCACGCCCCACCTCCTCACCAGCGACAACGAGGAGGCGGAGATCACCGTCGGCCAGAACGTGCCCTTCCAGGCGGGCTTCGCCCCGCAG
>CAZDSB010000375.1:0-4850 GCA_964507515.1 uncultured Myxococcaceae bacterium | reverse complement strand
GCGTCGCTCGGGGCGAAGGTGCTGCAGATCCGCTCGGTGGAGTTCGCGATGAAGTACCGGGTGCCCCTGTGGGTGAAGTCGTCGTTCACCGACGATCCGGGAACGCTGGTGTGCGAGGAGGACGCGGCGATGGAGGACGTGCTGGTCAGCGGCATCACCTACGACCGGAACGAGGCCAGGCTGGTGCTGCGCGGGGTCCCGGACAGGCCCGGGGTGGCGGCCCGCATCTTCGGAGCCCTCGACGAGCGACACATCGTGGTGGACATCATCGTCCAGACCGCGCAGCAGGATGGCCGCGCCGACCTGAGCTTCACCGTGGGGCGGCCGGACCTGCCTGCCGCGCGCGACACGATGGACCGGCTGGTGTCCGAGCTCGGCCTGCGTGGCGTGGAGGCGGACGATCAGATCGCCAAGATCTCCATCGTCGGCGTCGGGATGCGGAACCACTCCGGCGTGGCGGCACGGATGTTCGAGGTCCTCGGCAAGGAGGGCGTCAACATCCAGAGCATCTCCACCTCGGAGATCAAGGTCTCGTGCGTGGTGGCGGCGAAGTACACCGAGCTCGCGGTGCGGGCGCTGCACACCGCCTTCGGGCTGGACCGGCCGGACGCGCCGGCGCCGCGGTGACCCACGGTCGGACGGCGGCGCTCGCCGTCGCGCTGCTCGGCGCGCTCGCAGCGGGGAGCTGGGCCCAGGCCCGATGGCCGGACGCACGGCCGGCATTGGACTGTCCGGGAGAGACCGTGGCCTGGGTGGGGGAGGGCGCGGGAGGGGTGGCTCGCTGCGGAGCCGGAGGGATGCCGCCGGCGTCGGTCCGGGCGGCGCTCGGGCTCCGGCTCGCGCTGAACCGGGTGGCCGAGGCGGATCTGGCGCGCCTGCCGGGTGTGGGACCGGTGGCGGCGCACGCCCTGGTGCAGGCGCGACCCTTCCGCAGCTGGGACGAGGTCGACGCGGTCCACGGGGTGGGTCCGGCCCGGCTCCGACTGCTGCAGCAGGCCACTGAACTCGATCCCTGAAACCTTTCCTGCTAACGCTTCACCTCGTTCCTCGTGCAGATCGCCTGCCCCAACTGCCACACCCGCTACGCGCTGGATGACCGCTTGGTCCCCGCCGGTGGCGCACCGGTGCAGTGCACGCGCTGCGGGCTGGTCTTCACTGCCCAGCGCAGCGATGGCCCTGCGGCGGCCGGCCAGACGCCAGCGCCCTCGGGGACGCTGCCCTTCGGGAGCGCCGCGCGCACCGCCGGCCCGATCCGGACCGAGGCCTACGGGCAGAGTCCGCCCCCCTCCGGGTCCACCCAGGTCTTCGGCGCCGGTCCGGCCGGGGCTGCGCCTCCCCCGGCGCCTCCGGGCGCGAACCGGACCCAGGTCTTCGGCGCCGGAACGCCAGAGCCCGCGCGCACGCAGGTCTTCGGCGCCGGCCCGGCGCAGCGGCCTCCCGCACCCCAGGCGCCGGCGAACCGGACCCAGGTGTTCGGCGGGGTCCCGGCCCAGGGCCTGCCCGCGGAGCCTCCGCCCTCGGCCAGGACCCAGGTCTTCGGCGGGGAGCCGCCTCCTGCGGCCCGGACGCAGGTGTTCGGGGGCGCGGCCGCGGGGCGTCCTCCTCCTTCACCACCTCCGGCCGCCGAGCCTCCACCGGCGATGCGGACGCAGGTGTTTGGGGGCGCGGCGGCCGGGGCTCCTCCTCCGCCCCAGCCTCCGCCTCCGGGTCCCGCCCTGAGGACTGCGGTCTTCGGCGGCGCGGCTGCGGAGCCTCCCTCGGGGCTAGACCTCCCTCCCGACGAGGCGGCCCTGGGGGGCGACATCCCGTCGCTCGAGCTTCCCGGCGCGGGGACCGAGCCGCTGCCCATGCCGGGCGCACAGCCCTCCCGGGGGCAGAGACCGGATCCCGCCGAGCGGGCGCTCGCGCGAGAGCTCCAGCGGAGGCGAACCCGGGCGATCTGGACGGTGTTCGGCGTGCTGCTGCTGGCGGTGGTCGCGTGGGGCGGCTGGGGGCTGTGGGCCGGCCGCTCGGCGGTCCCGGCATCGGTCCGGGCGGAGCGGGAGGATGCCTTCACCCGGCTGCGGCGCGACGATTCGCAGTCGCGCGCGGCGGCGATGAAGGTGCTCGACACCCTGACGCAGCGCTACCCGCAGTGGGTCGGGGCGCGCGCCACGCAGGCGCTGGCGCAGACGCTCGAGCTCGACGACCAGCGGACCATCCTGCGCCGGCGCCTCGCGGACGCCGAGGCGCTGAAGACGACGCTGGCGCGGCTCGAGGCCGAGCGCACGCCCGCGGACTGGAAGGCTCAGTCCGACGCGGTGCGGGCGCGGCTGGAACAGCTCCGGAAACAGACCGATCCGATGGTGGATGCTGTGAACGCGCTCGAGACGAAGCTCAACGCCACCCGCGACGCCCTGAACAGGCTCCCTCCGGGGAACGACGACGACGAGCGGGCACGGCTCCGGGCGGACGCGGTCTTCGCCGGTGTGGCGGGCCGGGCCGAGCGCGCCATCTCCGACGCCGAACGGTACAAGCAGCTCGGCGGCAGGGATGGCTGGGCCGAGGTGGCCTACGCCGAGTACGTGCTCAGCGCCAAGAGCGCTCCCCCGGAGAGCGTGGAGCAGGCGGTGAAGGCGATGAACGACCTCATGGCGCACGACTCGACCTTCATCCGTCCCTACGTCCTGGCCGGGCGACTCCTGCTGAACCTCAAGCAGAAGGAGGCCGCGCTGTCGAAGCTCGACGCCGCCGTGGCGCTGAACCCCAAGCACGAGCTCGCCCAGGCGCTCATCGACCAGGAGCGCGGCAAGTAATCGTTACAGCCGTCCGCTGGCCGGCGCCGCATCCGGCCGGAACTCCAGTACTCCTGCCAGGCATGCCCGTTGCTGCCCTCCGACGGCTCCCGGGAGGGCGTGGATGGCGATGGTGGCGTTCTGGGCGGCGGCGGTGCTGCTGGCACAGACCTATTTCCTGTACCCGCTGTGGCTGCTGCTGCTCTCGCGGGTTCGCCCGGCCGGGCGCGCGGCTCCGGCGCGGATCCGGGCCTGGCCCACGGTGTCCCTGGTCGTCGCGGCGCACGACGAGGCAGGGTGCATCGAGGAGAAGCTCCGGAACAGCCTCGAGCTCGACTACCCCCCGGACAGGCTCGAGGTGCTGATCGGCTCGGACGGGAGCGCCGACGGGACGGACGACCTCGTGACGGCCTTCCGCGACCCGCGGGTCCACCTCTCTTCAGCGCCACGGGCCGGGAAGACGAGCGTCCTCAACCGCTGCATCCCTGCGGCCCGGGGCGACATCGTCGTGCTCTCGGACGCGAACACCCGCATCGACCCGGGGGCGCTGAGTGCGCTCGTCCGGCACTTCGAGGACCCGGAGGTGGCCGCGGTCTGCGGTCGGCTCCAGCTCTACAACCCGACCCGGGCCGAGTACGAGGAGAGTGCCTACTGGAAGTACGAGTCGTGGCTGAAGGCGCTCGAGGGGACGCAGGGGGCGGTGGTGGGCGCCAACGGCGGGCTCTATGCGATTCGCCGGGAGCTCTTCACCCGGCTGCCTCCGTCGACGATCGTCGACGACTTCGTCATCCCCCTTCGGATGCTCGACCAGGGGTACCGCGTCCTCTACGAGCCCGAGGCGCTTGCGTCGGAGGAGACCACCGAGGACTACGGCCGCGAGTTCGGCCGGCGGGCGCGGATCGCCGCGGGGAACTTCCAGAGCCTGGGTCTGGTGCCGGGGCTCCTGTCGCCGCTCCGGGGCTTTCCGGCGTTCGCCTTCTGGTCGCACAAGGTGCTGCGCTGGTGCGCGCCGGCGCTGATGCTGATCGCGCTCGCGGCGAACGTGGCCCTGCTCGACGAGCCGTTCTACCGGGTCACCATGGCCGCGCAGGTGGGCTTCTACGCCCTCGCGCTGCTGGGGAGCGTGCCGGTGGGGCCGTCGCTCGTCCGCCGCGTCACGGGCGTCGCCTACTACTTCGTGACCATGAACCTGGCGATCGCCGTCGGATTCTGGCGATTCTTGCGAAACTCGCAGGCCGCCGCGTGGGAGCGAACCGCCCGCGCGTGAGGGCGCTCTCAGATGTCCCCGCCCTTCGGCTGCGGGGCGAGCACCGGAAGCGGCGAGCGAACACCATCCGGCGCGGGCGGCAGGACGGCGCCGTAGACTGCGAAGAGCTGGCCGGTGAGCACGGACTTGCCGGTGCCGGAGGAGCCGCGGAGCCAGTCGTTGAGGACGCGGCCGGTGGAAGGCTCGCTGCGCAGGGTGGGGCGGTCGAGGTTCATCCGGTAGCGCATCACCCCGCGGCTCACGCGGTGGATGATGGTGACGGTCCCGTCCGCGTCCACGCTCTCCACCAGCGCGATGTGGGTGAGCCCGTCGTCGAGCTTGCCGTCGTGATCCCGGTCATAGGTGTCGTGAAAGAAGACGAGGTCTCCGGGATCGGGGCGGCCGGTACGGAAGAGTCGTCCACGCGCCGAGGTCCACCGCCACACCGCGGTCACGCCGTTGTCCCCTGGCCGGGCCGAGCCGGTGAGCGGGACTCCGACGCTGGCGTACACGCCGAGGACCAGGCCGCTGCAGTCGTCCGGGAAGGTCTGTCCCGGCCAGTGGACCGAGCTCTGCCCGAGCAGCCGCCGCGCGGTGGCAACCACTCTCCACCGGGTCTCGACACTGGCAGCCGGGTCGCCCTGGACCGTGCGCTCCTGGACCGGCGGGGGGAGGGGGACGGCTGGGCGCGTGGCGGCGCAGGCGGCGCACACGAGGAAGGCACAGGCGGCGAGGGGACGGACCACGACAGCTGCGCATGGTGACCGCCGGAGGACGGCCGTCAAGAAACGCCCCGGGGGTTGAGTGTTGGAGGGTGGCGTCTCCCCGCG
>CAZDSB010000374.1:0-3196 GCA_964507515.1 uncultured Myxococcaceae bacterium | reverse complement strand
GATGGGCAGCCCCGGCAAGGTGAAGCGCGCGCTCACCGAGGCCGAGCGGGTCAATCTGGTCCCGCACGCAGCCGGGTACGTCCTGAACGCAAAGCTCCACCGGGGTGGCTGACGTCGGGCTTTCCCTGACTCGGGCCCCTCCCGATGGTACAACGCGGGGTTGATGCCCCCACAGGACGCTCTCCGGAGCTGCGCCCTCTTCAAGGGTTTCACGGAGACCGGGCTGCAGATCCTCGCGGGGATCGCGGTGGAGCGGACCTATCCCCGTGGCACGCCGCTGTTCGTCGAGAACATGCTCGCCGAGAGCCTGTTCATCATTTCGGACGGCCGCGTGGGCATCACCGTCCGGAACGGAGCCGACGAGCTTCCTCTCGGCGAGCTGCAGCGAGGGGATTCGCTCGGAGAGCTCGCCCTGGTCCAGCAGGGACAGCGTCTCTGCAGCGCCATTGCCCTCACCCCGGTCACCGCCGTCGAGCTGCGGAGCGTGGACTTCCAGCGGCTCATGACCCAGAAGCCCCAGGCCTGTCTCAAGCTCCTGATGGCGATCGTGTCCCAGTTCGGTGCCAGGCTTCAGGCCAACCGGGAAGCGTTCAAGGCCCTGCTTCCACGCCCCTGACCTGCCGGATCCAGGACCCCCGGTGCTAATGTCCGTCGGCCCGGGTGTGGGTGGCCGGGAACCCCTTGGAAGTCCTGCTCAAGACCCTCCTCCTCGGTTCCCACGGCGCGATGGCCTACCTGTCCATCTTCGCCGTGCTCGTCGCCTGTGGGCTGGGCGTGCCGCTGCCGGAGGACATCTCCCTCATCCTCGGCGGGTTCCTCGTCTACAAGGGCGTCGCCCACCTCTGGGGGATGGTCGCGATCGGGTTCCTGGGCATCCTGGTCGGCGATTCGCTCATCTACCTGGCAGGCAGACGGGTGGGACTCCGCGTCCGGACGGGCCACGGCTGGCTCGCCCGGGTCGTGACGCCACCCCGGCGCATCCTCGTGGAGGGCCTCTTCGCCCGGCACGGAGAGAAGATCGTCATCCTCGCCCGCTTCATGCCGGGCGTGCGCGCGGTGACGTACTTCACGGCGGGCTCCGCGGGGATGCCCTACGCCCGCTTCATCTGCTTCGACGGCCTGGCCGCGCTGCTCTCCGCGCCGCTGTTCGTGCTCCTCGGGTACCGCTTCGGGAGGCACCTGCAGCAGGTCATCGAGCTGATGAAGAAATACCAGCTCATCGCGGTGGGGCTCCTCCTCGGCACCGTCTTGCTCTGGGCGGCGGTCCGGAGATGGCGTGAGGTGGCCCTGGCCAAGAAGATGCGCGAGCAGCTCGGCGAGGAAGAACGCCCGCCGCCGTCCGCTTCCGTGCTCCGCGAGCCGGCCGGGGAGCTGAACAAGTAGCGCGCCGCCAAGGCCGCGACAGCTCTCGCGAATTCCGGGGGTCAGACCCGCCCGGGATGGCTTTTGTCCGGGGTGCGGCGTATAGAACGTCATGCTGACCGACCCCCTCCGCCTGGCGCTCACGTTCGACGACGTGCTGCTCCAGCCGGCCGAGAGTCACGTCCTCCCAAAGGATGTCGAGCTCGGCACCCGGCTCACCCGCAATCTGCGCCTGAACATCCCGCTGCTCTCCGCGGCGATGGACACCGTCACCGAGTCCGCCACCGCCATCGCCATGGCGCAGCAGGGCGGCATCGGAGTCATCCACAAGAACCTCAGCATGGAGCGGCAGGCGGCGGAGGTCGCACGGGTCAAGAAGTACTCGAGCGGGATGGTGAGCGAGCCGGTCGTCGTGGAGCCCGAGGCGCCGCTCCACCGCGCGCTCGACCTCATGCGGAAGAACGGCATCTCCGGCATCCCGGTGACCCGTGGCCGGAAGCTGATGGGCATCCTCACCAGCCGCGACGTCCGGTTCGAGACCAACCTCGACAAGAAGGTCGAGGAGGTGATGACCCGGAAGCTCATCACCGCCCGCGAGGGAGTGAGCAAGAAGGCAGCGCTGGAGCTGCTGCACTCCAACCGGATCGAGAAGCTGCTCCTGGTGGACGAGAACGGCGAGCTCCGGGGGCTGATGACCATCAAGGACATCGAGAAGTCCCGGACGCATCCCAACGCGGCGAAGGACGGCAAGGGCAGCTTGCTCTGCGCAGCGGCCGTGGGCGTGGGTCCGGACCGCGAGGAGCGCATCACCGCGCTGCTCAAGGCGGGTTGCGACGTGCTGGTGGTGGACACCGCGCACGGTCACTCGCACGGCGTGTTGGACGCGGTGCGGGACACCCGGCGGAACTTCTCCGGGTTCGAGCTGGTCGCCGGGAACGTGGCCACTGCCGAAGGGACCCGGGCGCTGATCGAGGCCGGGGTGGACGCGGTGAAGGTCGGCATCGGGCCGGGCAGCATCTGCACCACCCGGGTGGTCGCTGGCGTCGGGGTGCCGCAGCTCACCGCGGTGGACGACTGCGCGAAGGAGGCGGAGCGCCACGACGTTCCGATCATCTCGGACGGCGGCGTCAAGTACTCGGGCGACATCGTGAAGGCGCTGGCCGCCGGCGCGAGCACGGTGATGATCGGCTCGCTCTTTGCCGGCACCGAGGAGGCGCCGGGCGAGGTCATCCTCTACCAGGGCCGCAGCTACAAGAGCTACCGGGGAATGGGCTCGCTCGGGGCGATGAAGCGCGGCGGCAAGGAGCGCTACTTCCAGGGCGACGTCGAGGAAGAGCAGAAGCTCGTCCCCGAGGGCATCGAGGGGCGTGTCCCGTACAAGGGCAGCCTGGCGATGAACGTGTACCAGATGCTCGGCGGCATCCGGAGCGGCATGGGCTACACCGGGTGCCACACCATCGAGGATCTCCGGAAGAGCGCCCGCTTCGTCCGCATCACCCCCAGCGGGCTCCGCGAGAGCCACGTCCACGACGTCATCATCACCGAGGAGGCGCCGAACTACCGCGTCGAGTAGCGGTCAACTGGCGAACCGAGAGAGCACGTGCACATCCACGACGAGAAGGTCCTGATCCTCGACTTCGGCAGTCAGTACACGCAGCTGATCGCCCGCCGGGTCCGCGAGCTCGGCGTCTACTGCGAGATTCACCGGCCCGACCTGCCCATCTCCGACATCAAGGCCTTCGGTCCGAAGGGCATCATCCTCTCCGGAGGGCCGATGTCAGTGGAGGCCGAGGGGGCTCCGATGCCGGCGGCCGGGGTGTTCGACCTCGGCGTC
>CAZDSB010000373.1:0-3072 GCA_964507515.1 uncultured Myxococcaceae bacterium | reverse complement strand
GTGGCCGCGAGCCAGAGGATGCACCGCACCAGGTCCCTGCTGGTGACGACCCGGAACGCCGGGACGATCACCAGGACCAGCGCGAGGAGAGCGAACCCGACCTCGTCGGTCACGCGTCGCCCTCCCCCGCCTTCGACGGTGACGGCGCGGGGCTCGCCGGCGCATCGGGCGCCACCGATGAGGTGTCCGGAGCCGAAGTCGCCGATGTCGTCGCCGGAGGCGGTGGACCGGGTTCCGGTTTCGCGGCGGTGACCGCCTCGGGTGCCGCGGCGGCCGATGCTCCGCCACTCGCCGTCGCCGTCGGCGTCGCCACGGCAGCCGGGCCTCCGCTCGCAGCCGCGCCGGTGCCCGCCGGGGGCCCGCTGGCTGCCGGCGACGCAGCACCGGTCTGTCCGGTCGGAGCGCTGGCTGGCGGCGCTGTCGGCTTCGCGGCCGCGGGAGGCTTCGGCGGCACCTGCATCCCGTTCAGCCGCGTTGCATCGCCCCAGGCCCGGTGCTTCGACTTCTCGTTGGCGTAGAGCTTCGGCATGGTGAGCACCAGGTCCTCGCGTCCGTAGGCGGGGAGCTCGGGCTCGCGGGTCATCACGATCGCGTCGGTGGGACAGACCTGGACGCAGAGCTCGCAGTAGATGCAGGCGTTGAGATCCAGCACGAAGTCGTCGGCGTAGCCGCGCTTCTTGCCGGTGATGGGCGACTCGCGCTTGCCCCCCGCCTTGATGGCGATGACCTGGGACGGGCAGATGCGCTCGCACTGCAGACAGCCGATGCAGGCCTCGTCTCCGTCCTCCTCGTGGAGCAGCGCGAAGCTCGACCGGTACCGCTCCGCCCGCGGCCGGATGACCTTCGGGAACTCCACCGTCACCGGCTTCCGGAAGAGGTTCCCGAGGCTGGTGGCGAGCGCGCGTGCCGCCGACCCGAAGTAGCTGCTCACGCGAACACCACCCACACCGCCGACGCGCCCACCAGGAGCACGCTCGCCGGCACCAGGTACTTCCAGCAGAGCCCCATGAGCTGGTCCGCCCGGAAGCGGAGCAGCGACCATCGGATCCAGTAGACGGCCACGAACAGCAGCAGCGTCTTCAGCACCATCCAGTGCAGGCCGGGACGGAACGGCCCGTCCCATCCGCCGAGGAACAGCGCCGCCCCCACCGCCGAGGCCACGATGGTGTGGATGTACTCGGCCATGTAGAAGAGGGCGAACTTGATCCCGGTGTACTCGGTGGTCACCCCGGCAACGAGCTCGCTCTCCGCCTCGGGGATGTCGAAGGGGATGCGGTTGGACTCCGCGAGCATCGCCAGGATGAACACCCCGAACGCCGGGATCCCGATGAAGAACGGCCAGACCACGAACCAGTGGTGCTCTGCCTGGACCTGCACGATGGCCCCGAGCCGGAGCGACCCGGAGAGGATGACCGGCACCATCGCGGCCAGCAGGAGCGGGACCTCGTAGGAGATGGACTGGGCCACCGCCCGCATCCCGCCGAGGAGCGCGAGCTTGTTGTTGCTGGCCCACCCCGCCCCGAACACCGGGAGGACGGTCACCGCGCCCACCGCCAGCACGTAGAGCACACCCACGTCGAGGTCGGACGCGACCACCGAGGGCGAGAAGGGAACGACCGCCGCCGCGCCGAGCGCTGCCAGCGCCGCGAGCAGCGGGACCAGGTTGAAGATCACCGGGTCCGCGTTCGCCGGGACGATGTCCTCCTTCTGCAGCAGCTTCAGGAGGTCGGCCACCGGCTGCAGCAGACCCGACGGGCCCACCATCGTCGGTCCGAGCCGGGTCTGTAGCCGGGCCGCGAACTTTCGCTCGAACCACAGCGCCATCGCCGTCGCGGTCAGCACCACGGTGACGATCACGACCGAGTACACGACGCCGTGCAGCAGCCCCTCGCTCACCGATCCACCTCGCCCATGATCGGATCCAGCGAGCCCAGGATCGCGACCGCGTCGCTCACCGTCGCTCCCGGGACGATGTACGGCAGGGTCGAGAGCGCGTGGAGGCTCGGCGGCCGGATCTTCAGCCGGTAGGGGAACTGCGTGCCGTCGGAGACGAGATAGGTGCCGAGCTCGCCGCGCGGCGTCTCGATGGCCACGTACACCTGGCCGTGCGGAATCTTGGTCTGCACCGGCAGCTTCACCGGCTTGCCGGCGTTGATGGTTCCCTCGGGCACCGCGTCCACCATCTCCCGGACGAGCCGCACGCTCTCCCGCATCTCCCCGATCCGGACGCGGGCCCGCGCCAGGCAGTCTCCGCCCTGGGCGGTGACCACGTTCACCTTCACCTCGTCGTAGGCGTGGAAGGGAGCGTCGCGGCGGAGGTCGTGGTCCACACCGCAGGCCCGGAGGATGGGCCCGGTGATCCCGAGCTCCAGCGCGAGCTCGGGGTCGAGCTTGCCCACCCCGGTCGTGCGGTCGAGGAAGATCCGGTTCTGCAGCGTCATCGACTCGTACTCGTCGAGCCGTGGTCCGATGATGTCGAGCGCCGCCTTCACCTTGGCGCTCCACCCCGCGGGAAGGTCGTGCCTGTTCCCGCCCAGCGTGTGGGTGTTGTAGTGGAAGCGGGCGCCGGTGACCTCCTCGAAGAGGTCGAGGATCAGCTCGCGCTCGCGGAAGCAGTGGAGGAACACCGTCGCACCCCCACCCAGCGCTCCTCCCAGGTCGAGCGCGAAGGTCCCGAGCCAGAGGAGGTGCGAGGCGATCCGCTGCAGCTCGGCGAAGAGGCTCCGCATCCACCGCGCCCGCCGGGGCACCTCGAGCTTGAGCGCCGCCTCGAACGCCATGTTCAGCGCCTGCTCGTTGGTCATGGGCGAGACGTAGTCGTTCTTGTCGACGATGGGCGTGATCTGCACGTAGGCCAGCGTCTCGCAGAGCTTCTCCACCGCCCGGTGCAGGTACCCGACGTGGGGAACGACCTTCACCACCTTCTCCCCATCCAGGTAGAGGTCCATCCGGAACACGCCGTGGGTCGACGGGTGCTGGGGCCCGAAGTGGAGGAGCATCAGCTCCCCCTCGGGGTCGTACCGGTCGATCGAGAGGTGCGGATCGATGCGCCGGGTGATCTGAACCGTCTGG
>CAZDSB010000372.1:0-3263 GCA_964507515.1 uncultured Myxococcaceae bacterium | reverse complement strand
AACAACGCCGCCGAATTGATGGCTCCTGCCGAGACGATCACCAGATCCGCGGTGTAGCGCTCCGTGCGGTCTTCGCGCTTGACCACGACGGCGGTCACCTCTCGGCCCGAAGGGCTCGTCTCCAGCCGCTCCACGTAGGCTCCGGTGAGCAGGGTCACGTTCGGGTGGCTGAGCGCAGGCTCGACGCACAGCACCTCGGCGTCCGACTTGGCGCGGACGAGGCAGGGGAATCCGTCGCACGTCTCGCAACGAATGCAGCGACTCGCTCGCGGATCGCGCTCGTCGAGCTGCACACCCAGAGGCACGTGGAACGGCTTGAGCCCCTGGGCGGCCAGGTCCTCGCTCAGCGCCTGGATCCGAGGCTCGTGACTGACCGCGGGATGCCGGTACGGACCGCTGGCGTGCGGCTCGGTGGGGTCCTCTCCGCGAGTTCCGTGCACCTGATACAGATGCTCGGCCTTGAGGTAGTACGGCTCGAGCTCCTCGTAGGTGATGGGCCAGGCCGGCGACACGCCTCCATGGTGCCGGAGCTCTCCGAAGTCCTCTTTCCGGAACCTGAACAACGCGGCACCGTAGAACTTCGTGTTCCCGCCCACCGCGTAGTTCGTGTGCGGATGAAGCGGCTTTCCTTCCCGGTCGTGCCAGACCTCCTTCGTCTGGTAGCGCCCCTCGACGTTGACCTCCCGCGGATCCCAGTTGGCCTTCTCGCGGCGGACGAAGTCGCCTCGCTCCAGCAGGAGGATGCGCTTCCCGGTGGGGGCGAGCGCATGCGCGAGGGTGGCACCTCCCGCGCCGGTACCGATGATGATGACGTCGAAGCGGTCCACGGGCTGCAACCTCCGGAGAGAGCTCCCGGTCCGGTGTGGCGGAGGACCGGGAGCGTTACGGACCTCCGGCGTCCGCCTACGGCCAGAGCGGGTGGCTATTGGCTTCGGCCTGCTGCTTGGCCTGCATCAGCGCTCGCTCGGCAGACGCCTGGCGAACCTGGTCGACCGCCTTCTCCAGCATGGCGATCTCCTTCTGCAGCGACTCCACCGTGGCCTTCTCGGTGGAGGTCATCGCCTCGTCGGTGCCGACGCGGGCAACGGCCGCATCTCCGGCGAAGGCAGGGGTCACGGCAAGCACGGCAAGGGCAACGGCGGTACGGATCTTCATGGGATTCTCCTCGTGTCTCTGGGACGTGAATTCGTCCCGATTGACATGCGGGAGGTGCGGAAATCGATGGTCCACGTTACGGGGATGATCGCGCTTCGTCGCCTTGCACCCCGCAAAGCTAGAGCGCGCGTTTCCGCGCGCTCGCTCGAAGGTCGTGAGTGACGTGAGGGGAGAGGACGCGGGGGCAGCTCTTCAGCGCTGATCGACTGCGGCAGCTCGGGGCCTGAGGAGCGGCCGGGGCAGCACCGACCTGCGCGCGAAGAAGAGCCAGTCCAGCGAGGCCTTCCCGGCCCCGGCCACGAACAGCCAGAGGTAGCCGGCGAGATAAGTGAACTCCTCGAACGCGAGAAGCGACCTGATGCCGTCGATCTCGGCACGCTTCGCGGTGAGGATCGCCACCACCATCGTTCCCATCAACGGCAGGGCCGCGAATCGGGTGAAGAGTCCGAGCAGGATGAGCGTGCCGCCGACCAGCTCGACGCCCGAGACGAACGCCGCCTGCGCTGCCGGAAACGGGATGCCCAGCTCGGTGAAGAAGCCGGTGACCTGACCGAGATTGTGCAGCTTGCCCCATCCGGTTCCGAGGAACACGGCACCGAGGGACAGGCGGACCGCCAGGGGGCCCACCCAGGAGAAGGGTTCGAGTCGGGCAAGAACGCGGGTGCGAAGGGCTTCGGGAAGCATCTTTGGACTCCTGAGAGCAGGTGAGGGAAGGCACGGGACAGCGGGCGTGGCCCTCCCTGCGAAGGGTGTGCGGCTCGCCCCTCGGCGTTACGGGGACGTCTATCCCCGGCCGACCCAGCCGCGTTCGGCCCAGTGACCGAATGCCGTCCCGACGTGCTCGGAGGACATCCCGAGGGTCGCCGCAAGCTCACACAGCTCCCCGAGACTCTCTCCGCGGGAGAGGGCATCGAGCACCTCGCCGGGTGCTTGATCCAGCCATTCCAGGCCGGTGCTCGCCTCGACGCGCCAGACGACGAGGCGCCCTTGCCTTCGCACCGGCACGGTCTCTCCTCCTTGCCAGTCGACCACGTCCCACGACATGTGCAGCAGTCTGGACAGCGCGGAGAGGACGAGGCGGAGCGTGCCGGGATCCTCCCCTTCCTCGACGCTCAAGCTGCGACGCTCGGAAGGTCCCGAGAGCCAGACCTCGGCCGTGGCTCGTTCGAGGGCCGCGAGATCGACGAGCCAGGGCCACCGCACTCCCGCCGGGCAGGCTCGCAGCGTTCCGGCCAGATCCTCTCCGAGATCGGCGAGGGAGGGGCTACTCGAGGGAGCGCGGAGCAGGTGGGCCGCCACGAGCTCACGGAACCCGTCGGGCCCGAGAGCTCCAGCGAGCCGCGGGTACTCGAGCTCCAGGGCCTCGTGGAGCCGGCTGAAGTAGCCGCTCGCGTAGACGGCGAGCCGATCGGCCGCGCCCCGTCCGGAAACGGGATCCCCGGCGATGCTGCCGAGTGCGCGAGCTTCCGGCTCCACGAACCGCTCGGGCAATCCGGGCAACTGCGCTCCTCCGGTCGCGCGGTCGGCGCCAAGGGGATGGGTCAGCACCCAGCGCATCCAGCGCTGAAGGTCAGCCAGCGAGGGCGAAGACTGCATCCGAGCTCTCCTCGAGAATGGCGCGCGCCCTGTTCCCCTCTTCGAGCAGGACGGGAAAGGGCGGAAGCCGATCGTCCCACTCGACGAGGGTCGGCCGCGGGCCGAAGCGCCGCACCGCATGTCGAAACAGGTCCCAGACCTCGCGGCAGACCAGTCGATCGTGGGTATCGATCCGCAGCGGGCCCGAATCGTCGTGGCCCGAGAGATGGAACTGCGCCACCGCCGGCTCGGGGAGCCCGTCCAGGTACCATCTGGGAGCGAAGCCGTGATTCCGTGCGGTGACGAAGACGTTGTTGACGTCCAGCAGCAGGCCAGCTCCGGTCCGGCGAGCGAGCTCACCCAGGAACTCCCACTCGGTCATCGTGGAGTGGAGGTAGCCGACGTAGCTGGAGGGGTTCTCGAGGACCAGGCGTCGGCCGAGTCGCTCCTGGACGTGGTGGACCCGCGGCACCAGGTGGTCGAGCGCCTCTTCCGTCCACGGGAGCGGCAAGAGGTCGTGCAGGTTCTCGCCG
>CAZDSB010000371.1:0-2810 GCA_964507515.1 uncultured Myxococcaceae bacterium | reverse complement strand
CACCGGCGTGACCTGGGTCGACGGCGAGCTGTGGCACGGGACCTGGGAAGGCGGCGACGCCGACCTGCGCCAGGTCGACCCCGCGACGGGCAAGGTGCTGACCCGCCTGACGATGCCCGAGGGCACCGAGGTGAGCGGACTGGAGTCGGACGGACGCGATCTCTTCTACGCCGGCGGCGGCGGAAGCGGGCGGGTCCGCGCCGTCCGCAAGCCACGGCGGCGCTCAGGGCGTTAGAGGCCAGCTCACGGAAGCGTGTCAGACCTCCGGGCGCCCACTATTGACCCGTGCCCCTGCCCGGAGTCAGGATGGCCGTGGTTCTGCCGGGGCACTCAAGTTGAACCTCCCTGCAGAACGCACCGGAAACAGGCCGGGCCGTGATCGGGGGGGATGATCGCGACCCGGCCTGCTTCACGAGCGGCCCGCGGCGGACGCCTCGGGCACACATCTCAAACGCGCCGTCCCGTCGACGATTTGCCCCTGCCGTTGCTGGGACACACGTCGCGGGTCGTCGGCGGCAGTCCTGGTTTGCAAGCCCTGACGATTCGACAACCGCGGTGGGCGGTGCGGAACAGGAATCGGCGCTTGCTCTGAGGCCGTCCTCGGAGCAGAGTGGGCGTGGCATCGACCGGTGGTCGAATGCCAGTCGTTCGGGGGGCTCGCGGACGACACACGTGTTCCACGCCTGCCCCGTTGTTTGTCTCATCTACCGATGGAGGCGATCTGGAAGCGCTGTCGGACGCGGAGCTGGTCTCCAGGCACCTCGCTGCGGGTGGCGGTGGCACGACCATCTGGCTGCAGGAGCTCTTCCGCCGGCACTACACGAAGGTGGTCACCTGGTGCCTGCGCGTCACCGGCGACCGCGAGGAAGCGTATGACCTCGCGCAGGGAGTTTTCGTGAAGGCGCAGCGCCATCTGGGAACCTTTCGTGGAGACTCGAGAGTGTCCACCTGGCTCTACTCGATCACCAGGAGCGAGTGCCTGAACCACCTCAAGTCGCGCGCCCAGCCCGACGATGCGCTCGACGACGAGGTGGCCGAGGCGCTGCCCGACGATCCGGAGACGAGGCCGGAACACCTCCTCGAATTGCGTTCCTCCGTCCAGGCAGCGCGCGCTCTCCTCGATCGCGAGCTCACCGAGACGGAAAACCGCGTCTTCACGCTCCACTACGGCGACGACATGCCGCTGCAGACCATCACCCGGTTGCTCGGGCTGACGAACTCCAGCGGGGCAAAGGCGTACCTCGTCAGCGCGAGGCGGAAGCTGGCTCGCGCCCTGCCGCGATGGCGAGCTTGCGAACGGCTGAACGCGTAGGGAGATCCGAGCATGGCGGAAGCGAGATCCACGGAACGCTCGTTGCTGAGGGATGCGCTGTCGCCTTCCCGCGGTTGTGCCAGCACGCTCGAGCTGGGCGCCCTCGCCGACGGGTCGCTCGCCGAGCTCGCCGCTGCGCGAGTGCGGAATCACCTCTCGAGCTGCATGCGCTGCCGGACCGAGCTGACGCTCCTGAAGGAGTTCGAGAACGCCGCTCCCGGACCCGACGAGGAAGAGGCGGTGAGCTCGATCTCGGCGCGCCTGGAGCGCCGGTTCTCGGAAGAGACACCGTCGCAGACCCGCCGCGGCGCGGGCCTGCCGCGGCGCTCCTGGTTGACGACGCTGAATGTGGGAGGATTCGCCCTGGCAGCCACGACGCTGGTCGCGGCACTGGCCATCGGGCTACGGGAACGCCGGGCACCGGAGCTGGCGCCGCTGTCGCCGACCGCGCCCGCGGTCCTGCGGTCAGCCGCGATCACCATCCTTTCTCCTGCCGGAGACCTGGACGCGCCGCCCGACGAGTTGCGCTGGGAGCGGACCACCGACGCCGCCTCGTATTCGGTCCAGGTGATGGAAGTCGATCACGCCGGGCTGTGGAAGGCCGAGACCCGCGACGCGAGCATCGCCCTGCCTCCGGCGCTCCGGGCGCAGATCGTTCCTGGCAGGCCGCTCCTCTGGGAGGTCGTGGCGAAAGACGCCGCCGGCAGGCCTGTCGCGTGGTCCGGGAAAGAGCGTTTCAGGGTCAGCAAGCAGCCGCAGCATCGAGGGGGAGGATGACCATCGGGATGAAGCACGGCTGCCGGTTGCGGGATCGCTGCGTCGCGGCGATCTTCGCTCTGGCGGTGCCATCGATCGCGCTCGCCGATGGGGACGATACGTGCCAGCAGGTGCTCGATGTGGCCGTGCCTGGCGGAGCGATCCAGGTCAGGGTGCTTCCCGTCAATCCGGACGACCCCACGCCGATCATCATCGACCTGGTGAGCCTCTGCCTGGCAGGAGATCCGGGCGCGGTCCAGGGAGTGACGCTGCCGGAATCGCCGGACGCCGCGGGCACCGCCGTGAACGACGGCAACTCACTGCTCGTCCGCACGGTCTCGCCGGCCCCGGCGATCGCGGTGACCATCGCCGTTCCCCTTGTGGCTCCAGCGGAAACGACCGGAACGGCCAATCCGGGAGCCTCGTCGACGGTTTCCATCACCGCCGTACTGCCCGGCGGCGGGCTCCTGCCAGCGGGCTCCGCGGTCGCGGTGACGGGGATCGGATTCCAGCCCGACGTCCAGGTGCTGATCGATGACGTCGCCGTCGCCTCGGTGTCGTGGGTCGACTCCTCGCGCATCGAGATCGTCACCGCGGCCGACGTCCAACTCGACGGCAGGAGCATCACCGTCACGAACCCCGACGGCACCGGCGCGACCTACCTCTCGTACCTGCGCGCCACGGACCTCGGCAAGAGTGCGAAACCCCTGCTCGCCGCCACCGCAACGATCTTTCCCGTCCA
>CAZDSB010000370.1:0-4492 GCA_964507515.1 uncultured Myxococcaceae bacterium | reverse complement strand
CGCACCGCCAGCTCGGCCAGGAGCGCGAACCGCTTCTCGTCGAAGCAGACGCCCGCTCCGGCGAGCGTCTCCGGCACGGCGCCCCCGCCGTAGGCAAGCACGGGCACCTCCGCCGCCATTGCCTCGAGGAGCGCGAGGCCCGACCCCATGTCCTCGCGCATCGAGACCAGCACCGAGCCGCCGCGCTGCGCGGCGACGCGCTCGGCGTGGCTCGTCGCCCCGAGCAGCATCACGCCCGGTATCCGTGCTGCCTCCGACGCCACGCCCTCGACCTGCGGATCCACCTCGCCGGCGATGACCAGCCGCGCGTCGGGCCGGATTCTGAGCACCTCGCGATGCAGGGCGAGCAGGTCCTCGACGCGCGCCTCGCGGGTCAATGGGCCCACGCTCACCAGCGTGAACGCCTCCGAGGCGAGGCGGCCCAGGAGCGCGGGATCCGCCCGGTCCCTCGCGAAGCGCTCGGCCTCGACGAAGAGCGGGACGGTGTGGACCTCGCCGTAACCCGCACGCGAGAGCTCTGCCGACGCGAAGCCAGACAGTCCGATGCCCAGCGAGACGTGCTGCGCCATTCCCGACAGGCGCGCCCTGGCTTCGAGCACGGCGCGCTCGGCTGACGTGCCCCGGTTCAGCCGCAGCGAGGGAAGGCCCGCGAACACCACACCCCGGCGGCACGGGGTGTGGAGCAGCCGGGCCGGAAGGCGGCTTCCGAGAGCGTGGTGGAGCAGCACCCAGTCTCCCGGTTGCACGCGGAGCGCCCGGAGCGGCTGCACCAGCGCCTCGACGCCAGCCTCCTGGCTCCCGGCGTACAGGCCGCCCCAGTGCCCGAGCCGTCGGAGCAGCGTGCGCAGCTGGACCGCGGCCCGGGCGGTCTCGTCACCGAGACGGAAGTGAGGGACGAGCTGGTGGACGGCCATGAAGCTCGCGGGGGCTCTAGCACATGTGTCAGGGTGCGCCGCCCGTGGAGCTCACCGTGGCCCTCGACGCGACCCTGTGGGACGAGCCGACGACCGGCATCGGCCGCTACGGGCACGCGGTGGCGGGGGCGCTCGAGGCCCGTGGCGTCCGCGTGCTCCGGGTGGGCGCGCGAAGGTCCGGCGAGCTTCCGCGGAGGATGCGCAGCCGTACCCTGCACACGCTGGCCGAGCTGCCCGGTGTCCTCTCCCGCAGCGGCGCCTCGGTGTTCCACGCCATCGCGAACGTCGACCTTCCCCTGACCCGCGTCACCGGCGTGCCGTTCGTGCTCACCGTGCACGATGTCATCCCCCTCACGTCGCCGCGGACGGTCTCGCGACCGTTCCACTGGCAGTTCCGGCTGTGGCTCGCCCGCAGCCTCCAGGTGGCGGACCACGTGGTGTGCGTCAGCGCGTGGACGCGGCAGCAGCTGCTCCTGCGACATCCGGAGCTGGACCCGGAGCGGGTCTCGGTCGTGCACAACGGGGTGGACCACGTGCAGCCGCGTCCGCTCGATCCGGTCTCCTTGGCCTGGCTCCGCAGCCTCGGCCTGCCCGAGCGCTGGGTCCTGTTCGCCGGCGCCCTGGATGCCCGCAAGAACGTCGAGCTGGTGCTGCAGGCCCTCGAGCGGCTCGGCGCGCGTGCGCCGACCCTGGTCCTCGCCGGACAGCGCTGGTACGGCTCGGCCGCGATCGAGCGTCGCATCGGGGCGCTCCGCGCCGTCGGAATCGACATCCGCCACCTCGGCTACCTCGCCGAGCCGATGCTCTGGGCCCTCATGCAGTCCGCACCGCTCTTCGTCTTTCCCTCGCGCGACGAGGGCTTCGGTCTTCCTCCGCTCGAGGCGATGATGCTGGGCACGCCGGTCGTGGTCAGCACCGCCGCCGCGCTGCCCGAGGTGTGCGGGGAAGCCGCGGTCCAGGTGCACCCCGACGATGCGGCCGGGCTCGCCACCGAGATGCAGAGGCTGCTCGACGACCCCGAGGAGCGCCGGAGGCGGGCCGCGGCGGGACGCGCCCACGCGGCAGCTTTCCGCTGGGACGCCGTCGCCGCGCATCTGGTGGAGGTTTACCGGCGCCTCCTGCGCACCTGAGCGGGAGGTTCCGGGGAGCGTGGGCACTCCTCTGGTAGCATCGGTCTCCCCGTGACCCGCCTCGCCTTCGCCCTCGCGCTCCTCCTCGGTGGCCTCGCCCTCGCTCAGCCCGACACCTATTTCGCGCCGATCATCGGACGCACGCCGGCGACGTCCCCCGTTGGCGCAAACGGGCTGGGCACGACCATCTGGCTCCCCGACCAGGGCATCAACCCGTCGGTGTCGCTGATCTTCGGGACGGGCAGCGGCAGCTCGGTGCCATTCAAGATCGTCGACCAGACGCCGGCGAGCGTGTCGTCGTTCCCCGCGCAGGTGAACGCCATGGCCGCGGCGCCTGGTGTCATCGTGAACGGACAGGTGCGGACGCTCCTCGCGATCCAGAGCGGCGGAAACATCACCTTCGGCGATCTGGAGGGTGTCGCTCCGAGCCTCACCTTCGTCCCGCGGGGACCGACCACGCCCATCTCCGGTGCCGGAACGCAGATCGCCCTGTCGGCGACGCCGGGCGGCGGCGCGGCGCTGCTCGTCTCCAACGGCTTCATCCTCTCCCGGTTCGAGATCGACGCGTCCGGCTCTCAGGTCTCGGTGACCCCGGGCGCCACGATGTCCGTGAGCCCGCTCGGAGCGACCGACGATTCGAACACGCTGGTCTTCGACGGCATCAGCAACCTCGGGTTCGTCGGAGGCCACACCGTGGGAGACATCTACGCTTTCGATGCGCGCCTCGATGCCGGGCCGTCGATCGTGTTCGACCCTGCACTGGGCAGCCAGGGGCGCCTCGCTCCACCCGTCACCGGCCTTGCGCTCTACAACGTGCCCTCCGGAGCCTACCTCCTGGCCGCGAATGGTCAGGGACTCACCGTCTATGACCTGCTCCAACCCACCCAGGCGGCGATCTTGCAGAGCGCCTTCCGGGTGATTCCCATCGATTCGGTGGGACCCATCACCGCGCCCGCCGGCGTCTCGGTGACCAACCTCCCCGTAAACCCGACGTTCGCGAAGGGCGTCTACGCCGTCGGCGACCGGACCAACACCCAGCTGGCGTTGCTCGACTGGGGTCTGCTCGTGAACCAGGTGGACGGCGGACTCAGGCTCCCGGACACGACCTTCGATCCCCGGGAACTCGCGGACGGCGGCTCCGACGGAGGCGTCCCCGACTCGGGAACCCCCGATAGCGGCGGGGGCGGCAACCCGTCCGGCGGAGGCGGCCCCCTGAGCCCCGGAATCCCCGTGAGCTACGAATCGAGCTGCGCGACCGCGGGCGGCGCGCCGGTCCTCGTGCTCCTGCTGGGCGCGCTGGCGCTGGTTCCCCGGCGCCGCCAACGGCGCTGATCCACTGGCTTCCGCAGGCGGGTGTCAGGGGCTCCTGGGAGATCCGGGGGTCATGCTCTACAAGGTGACGCCCGCCCTCGCGCCACCGGCGCGCCGGCCCCGCGCCGCGGAGGGGACCCGCCCGAAGAAGCGCCGGGCGAGCGCGGTGTTCGACGCCGACGGGCACGAGGTCCTCATCACGCTGATGTGCCTGAAGTGCCGCCAGATGAAGCCGCTGGCGCAGTTCGGCCTCCGGAAGATGCCGGACGGGGCGATCCGCAATCAGCCCTGGTGCCGCGGCTGCCGGGGCGCGGCGACGCCCAAGAAGCGTCCCGAGGCCGAGGTGGCTCCCGTCGCACCCGCGAGCGCGGACCGCCTCCCGCCACCCGAGGCCCCGGACAGCCCGCCCGCGGTGCTCCTGCCCCTCCCCGGCGGCGAGCGCTGAGCCGCCCTTCACCGGACACTCCGGTCGTACAGGGTGCTGGTGGCGGAACTGCCAGCGATGGCGCACGGTTCCACACCTCGCGTTGACGGCTTTACAGAGCCTCCTGCCGGGTCGCTCGTCAGAGCGGCCGAGTAAACAAGTCGTGCCGTGAAACATCTCTGGCACTTGCCGACTCTCTGGGCCGTTTCCAGCTTTACAGCGCGACACGTCATTCGATACACAGATTGACAGCCAGAGCGCTGGTTCCTGGCGCGAACCGTCAAGCCCGCCCCAAGGAGGGGAGAAGATGAGCATCGGGATGGTGATGAAGGAAGCCGGCCGCAGCACCGAGTCGCTTCACGCTCGCCGGTTCGAAGGGATCGTCCGGCCCTATCCGCAGGCCGACGTCGAGCGGCTGCGCGGGTCGATCCGCATCGCGTACACGCTCGCCGAGATGGGCGCCCGGCGGCTCTGGGAGCTGCTGCACACCGAGGACTACGTGAACGCGCTCGGCGCGCTCACCGGGAATCAGGCGGTGCAGATGGTGCGCGCGGGCCTGAAGGCCATCTACCTCTCCGGATGGCAGGTCGCCGCCGACGCCAACACCGCCGGGCAGATGTATCCCGACCAGAGCCTCTACCCGGTCGACTCCGTCCCAAACGTAGTCCGCCGGGTGAACCAGGCGCTGCGGCGCGCCGATCAGGTGGAGCACG
>CAZDSB010000369.1:0-11847 GCA_964507515.1 uncultured Myxococcaceae bacterium | reverse complement strand
GAACGGCGTCCGCATGGCCCACTCGGTATAGAGGGGGAGCTTTCCGGTGGCCCGGTTCGTCCCCACCAGGGCCATGCCGAGCACGTCCATCCACATGGTGAGCGGCGGCTTCGAGAAGAACCAGAAGCTCTCCCAGTAGGGATGGACGTAGTCGTTCCGGGCGATCATCTCCCGGGCAACCTCGCCGTAATGCGATTCCCAGGGGTCCCAGAGCCCGACGGCCCCGACGTAGGGAATGAACACCAGTGCTCCGACCAGCAACGACATCGCGATCAGCCGGTGCTCGGCGTCGATCGAGAGCAGCCGGCGGACCCACGGATGCCGGAGAACGCGATCGCCGACGAGAGCCTCGGCGATGCCCGGCTGGAGCGCCTCACCTTCCCTCACGTTCATGCGGCCGCGCCTTGTAGCATGGGCCCAAGGCTGGGGAGGGGCCGCGTGGACCCATGAAGCTGGTGATCGAAGACGACGAGGGCCAGCGTCGGGAGGTTCCCCTCGACCGCGACGAGATCACCATCGGGCGGCGGGAGGACAACCTCGTCCACCTGCCCGACCGGAACGTCTCTCGCCGGCACGCTCGCCTGGTCCAGCGGGACGGGACCGTCCTGCTCGAGGACCTGCGGAGCGCCAACGGTACGATGGTCAACGGCGTGCGCATCAGCGAGCCGGTCCCGCTCGGGGACGGTGACCTGGTCCGCATCGGCGACTACGGAGTGGCGCTCCGTGCGGACGGGCTGCCGCTGGAGACGCCCCTGCCGCGAACGGCCGTCCCCGAGCCGCCGGCCGCCTTGCGGGGCGACGTGCTGGCGGACACCGCGCCGCATCCGCTGGTGGTGAGCGTGGTGGAAGCGCCGGAGGAGCCCGTGGCGGAGCTTCTCCCGCCCGCTCGCCGGTCACGGCGAGCGCTCGGGGTCATGATCGCCGGGCTGGTCCTGGGGCTCGGGTTCGCCCTCTTGCTGCGGGGACGTGAGGCGGAACGGCCCCCGGTCCACGCGGCCGTGCCGGCCCCTCCGACGCCTGAGGTGGTGGCAGAGCCTCCGCCGCCGTCGCCGGCCGAGCCGCCTCCCCTCGAGCTGACTCCTCCGACGGTGCCCGCGGCGCGACCGAGCACCGCGACGGAGTGGATGGCGGCGGCGAGGGCGGCGGCCGAGGCGCGCGACTTCGACCGGGCGCTCCGGATGCTGGCCTCGGTCCGCGACCACTCCTACCAGGCCGAGGTGCAGACGCTGCGACGCACCTGGCGGGCGGAGGCGACCGCCGGCCGTGCAGTGAGGATCGCGCGGCGGGAGCTGGACCAGGGGCGGGCGACGGCGGCCCTCAAGAAGCTGGAGCCTGCCCGGAACAGCCGCGCCTGGGCGCCGGAGGTGGCCGAGCTCAGGATGGAGATCTCCGCCGCCCTGAAGGCCCCTCGCAAGCCGCCGGCCCGGGCGGCGAGCGCGGCGGACGTGGAGCGGCTCTACCGGGAAGGGAAGACGCTGTACGACGGCGGCAACGTGGGTGAGGCAGCAGGTCGGTTCGAGCGCTGCCTCGCATTGGACCGAAACCACCCCCGATGTCACCTGATGCTGGCGACCTCCTACGCCCGGGCCGGGGACACCGGCAGGGCCGAGTCCCACTACCGACGGTTCCTCGCGCTGGCCTCGGCAGACGACCCTGCCGTGCCCAGGGTGAAGAAATTCCTTGAGGATTCGGACGCCGAGAAGAAGGCTAGGGCCTCCAGCGCGATTCCGCAGCGCTAGGAGGGGCGATGCAGATCCGCATCCTGGTGGTCGACGACGAGAAGGAGACCGGCGACTACCTGCAGCTCTTGCTGACGAAGGCGGGCTACGAGGTCATTGCGTTGACCGACCCGACCCAGGTGATGGACCGGTTGCGCGCGGAAGACTTTCACCTCGTCATCCTGGACATGATGATGCCGCAGATGTCCGGAACCGAGCTGCTGGAGAAGATCCGCGGCTACGACTCGGACATCGCGGTGATCGTGGCCACCGCGCACCCGGCGGTGGAGACAGCGGTCGCCTCGCTCAAGGCACAAGCGTCCGACTACGTGAAGAAGCCGGTCGAGCCGGAGGAGCTGCTCGCGGCGGTGGAGTCGGCGCTGGCGAAGAAGGGCCTCTCCAAAGACCCGGAGGCCGAGCTGCACCGGGCGATCGGGCGCACCATCCGCGAGGCGCGCAAGTCCCAGGAGCTGACGCTGAAGCAGCTCGCCCGGCGGACCGGGCTCTCGGTGTCCCTGCTGAGCCAGATCGAGCGGGCGGAGTCGAGCGCGTCGATCAGCTCGCTCTACAAGATCGCCTCGGCGCTGCGCCTTCGCATGGCAGAGCTGTTCGGCGGCGCCTGACCGGATCCGGCGACCGTCGCGCCTACGACGAGGTTCCTTCGGGGGTTGCGAAGGGCCGTCCGCCGTCCTGGACCTTGTATTCGCGCTCGACTGAGCGCAGATGCATCCGGTGAGGCCGGCGCGCCTTCTCGATGGTCGCGATCGCAGCCGGCGGGATGCATGGAGCGGTGGAGCCCCTCTCTTGCAGTGCTCGTCACGGCCTTGCTGCTAGGAGGATGTGGCGCGGCGGCTTCGGCCAGCGACGCCGGCTGTGAGCCGCTTCCTGGGCTCAGCGAGGCATGCGGCTCGACCTTCTGTGGCGTTTACCACTACTGCTCTGTCGATGCGGGTCCTCCCACGTGTGTGTACCGCAAAGCTGGCGGCGAACCGTGTCAGCATGATCCGGAATGCGCGGACTTGATCTGCGAGCCTGATGGAGGATGCGGGCCTACCCCCCTTCCCGGAGGGGCCCCAGGCGGGAACGTTTGTCTCTGAGTCTCGCTTCGGCCGGCATCGAAACGAGCGAGGCCGCTTCCCGCCCAGTCTCTCCTCGTCCGGCGAAGGTCCGGCAGGAGGCAGGCGATGAAGCGAGAGGTCATCCGCGTGGAGCCGCTGTCCACGTTCCTGGAGCGACGCAAGACACCCACGTCGGTGGTCATCCGTCACGGCGACACGATCTACGTCTCGGGGCTTCCCCCGTTCGATCTGGAGACGGGGGAGATCGTGAACGCCCCCCTGGAGCGACAGACGGAGATCGTGCTCGAGCAGCTGAAGCGCTGTGTCGAGGCGGCGGGCTCGTCCCTGGAGAAGGTGCTCCGCTGCACGGTGTATTGCACCTCGGCCGAGGCGTTCGGACGGGTCAACGCGATCTACGCCCGGTACTTCCCGAAGGATCCGCCGGCGCGGATGTTCATCCCGGTGCCGGGCTGGCCCTTCAGGTTCGACATCGAGATCGACTGCATCGCCGCAATCTCGTAGCCGAGTCCATCGCTCAGCGACCCTTCCACCGCGGCGGCCGCTTCTCGCGCATCGCCGTGCGAGCCTCGACGGCGTCGTCGGACGCGAAGGCCTCCGCGCGCAATGCCTCGAGCGCAGCGCGCTCTGCCGGATCGATCGGCGCCCGCCCGATTGCCCGCAGCGTCCTGCGCAGTCCCGTCATCGCGAGCGGCGCACCCGAGGCGAGGGTCGTCGCCAGCGCGTGCGCGCGGGCCGGTGCGTCGTCGGTCACCACGTCGAGCAGCCCCCAGCCGAGCGCCTCGGCCGCGCCGACCTCGGCCGCACTGAGGAACATCCAGCGGGCGCGCTGGACGCCCACGAGCCGCGCCACCCGCCACACCCCCTCCGGCGCGTACACCACCCCGAGCCGGACCGGAGGCATGCAGAGCACCGCGTCCGGCGTCCCCACGCGGAAGTCGCAGGCGCAGGCCAGCTCGCACCCCGCGCCGAAGGCGGCTCCGTGCACCACCGCCACGCTCGGGGCCGGATGCGCCTCGAGCATTGTCAGGACCTCCTGGATGCGCGCGTCCGGCGAGCGGGCGGCGGCGGCATCCTCGCCGAGCTGCGCGAGATCGTAGCCTGCGCAGAACGCCGGGCCCCGGGCCTCGAGGACCAGGGCGCGCACCGACGGATCGGGCGCGAGCGCCTCGGCGATGGCATCCAGCAGGAAGGGGGTGAGAGCGTTTCGCCGCTGCGTCCGCTCCAGCGTCAGCACCCGGACGCCGCCGGGCAGCCACGAGCGCTCGAGGCGGCCGTCCGGCGTCACGGCGTCAACACGACCAGCACGTCGCCCTCGTTCACCGGCTGGCTGGGCTGGCAGCGGATCTCCTTCACCGTGCCGGCCTCGGGGGCCTCGACGGGCATCTCCATCTTCATCGACTCGAGGATGACCAGCACGTCACCGGCGGCGACTCTCAGTCCGACCGAGACCTCGACCTTCCACACGGTGCCGGTGATGTGGGCGGGGACGTCCATCGTCGAAGGCTCCTCGGCTCAGGGTTTGGCGTGGTGCTCCAGGAAGTGGGTGTCGAGCGCGCCCTCCTGGAAGGCGCGGTCTCGCACGATGCGCAGGTGCAGGGGGACGTTGTTCTTCAGCCCCTGGATGTCGAAGCGCTGGAGCGCGTCGTCGGAGCGCCGGATGGCCTCCTCGCGGGTCTTCCCGGAGACGATGAGCTTGGCCAGCAGCGGGTCGTAGTACGGGGTCACCACGTTGCCCTCGGCGTAGCCGGCGTCGACGCGGACGCCCTCGCCCTGCGGCGGACGGAACACGTTGAGGGGGCCGGGGCTGGGCAGGAAACGGACCGGATCCTCCGCGTAGATGCGGAACTCGAGCGCGTGGCCGAGGCGGCGGATCTCCTCCTGCTTCAGCGTGAGGCGCTCGCCCGAGGCGATCCGCAGCTGCCACCCGATGAGGTCGACGCCGGTGGTGAGCTCGGTGACCGGGTGCTCCACCTGGAGCCGGGCGTTCATCTCGATGAAGAAGAACTCCCCGTCGGCAACCAGGAACTCCACCGTTCCGGCGTTGGCGTAGCCAAAGGCGCGGGCCGCGGCGAGCGCTGCGTCGGTCATCTTGCGAAGGAGGGTGGGGTTCTTGCCGTCGAGGAACAGCGGGCTGCCGGCCTCCTCGACCACCTTCTGGTGCCGGCGCTGGATGCTGCACTCGCGCTCGAGGACGTGGAGCAGGTTGCCGTGGGTGTCCCCGAGGATCTGCACCTCGATGTGCCGCGGGAGCGGGAAGTAGCGCTCGAGGTAGACCGCGTCCCGTCCGAACGCAGAGCGGGCGCGGTCGGCGCAGGCGCGGAACGCCTTCTCCAGCTCGGCTGCCGAGCCGGCGACGGCCATCCCGATGCCGCCCCCTCCGCCGGCCGCCTTGACCAGGAGCGGGTAGCCGACGCGCTCCGCGGCCTCGGTCGCGCCCCGGAGGTCCGCCACCACTCCGTCGCTGCCCGGGACCACCGGCACGCCCGCGCCCGCGGCGAGCACGCGGGCCTGTGCCTTGTCCTTCATCCGCGCCATGGACTCGGGCGGCGGGCCGACGAAGACGACTCCCGCGTCGGTGCAGGCACGGGCGAACTCGGCGTTCTCGGAGACGAAGCCGTAGCCGGGGTGCACGGCCTCGGCGCCGGTCTCCTTCGCCGCCCGGACCAGGGCCTCGACGTTCAGGTAGCTGTCCTTCGGAGGAGGCGGGCCGAGGCGCACCGCCTGATCTGCCTCCTTGACGAAGGGCGCCTGGGCGTCGGCGTCCGAGTAGACGGCGATCGTCCGCAGGCCCATGGCACGGGCCACGGTGCCGATGCGGCGGGCAATCTCTCCCCGGTTGGCGATGAGCAGCGAGCGGAACATGGCGGCGTCGGGCGGCGCACGCTGCCACGCCGGGCTGCAGCGGGGCAAGCATCAGGGTGGCATGGTGACGCGTCGGATGACATGGTCCGGGGCCCGTGAAAGTCCTGACCGTGTACCTGCGCATCTACGCCGACGCGTTCCGGCAGGCCCTGACCGGCATCGGGAAGAATGCATGGACACTCCTCCTGCCCATCGCGGTGCTGGAGGCGAACCAGTTCGCCACCGCGCTGGTGATCGGCGCGCTCGGTCGGCTGGGCTCCTTCGTGGTCTGGGCGGTGTGGGCCGCAGCCGCCAGCTGCTACCTGTACTTCCTGGGAGAGGTCGTCGCGAAGTCGCGGGTGAAGCTCGACGAGTTCGGCCGGAGCTTCGGCGCGTACTTCTGGTCCATCGCGAACTTGATGTTTGTCTTCTGGATCGCCTCGCTGGTGATCGAGCTGGTCGTCCCCCACACGACCTTCGACTTCGGCGAGCTGCTCAAGTGGGCCGCGCTGATCCTCCTCAACGCGTCACCGGAGGTCATCTACCAGCGGGGCACGCGCGGCGGCATCGAGACGATCCAGCGCTCGGTGAAGTTCCTGCAGGACAACTGGATCGAGTGGGGTATCCCGAACCTCGCGCTCCTCGCGGTCTACTACTACCTGCCCCGCGCGCCCCTGGCGATGCTCGGGACGCTCGGAGATCTGATCACCCCGGTCCTCGAGGGGGCGCTGCTGCATCTGGTGATGGTCTTCCGCGGGCACCTGTTCGCGGCGCTGGACGGCTCGAGCCACCGGCAACGAATGTACCGATACCGGTCCACCGGCGCGGTCTGAGCGCGCGGCGTTCCTAGAAGTCGCCCTGACCCTGACGGCGGAGGAAGGTCGGGATGTCGAACTGATCCTCGTCCAGCGGGAGCGACGGCTCCTTGTGCGGACGGGTCGGCGCGAGCGGCCTCGGGTCGGGAGTCGTGGCGCGGGGGGCGCGCACCGGGCCGAGCACGACCGGCTCGGCGGGTGCGGGGGCGGGGGGGGCGGCGGCCGGCTGACGGGTCGGGAGGTGCGTCGCTGCCGGGGCCTGGCGGCGGGTCTCGGCGCCGCGGTGCTGGAAGCCGGTGGCGATGATGGTGATCTTCACCTCGTCCGCGATGTTCTCGTCGATGAGGCTGCCGAAGATGATCTCGGCCTCCTCGTCCGCGGCGTCGTGCACCAGGCTCAGCGCCTCGTTGACCTCCTGGAGGGTCATGTCCCGGCCGCCGGTGATGTTGATGAGCAGGCCGGTGGCTCCGTCGATCTGCACGTCCTCCAGGAGCGGGGAGCTGATCGCCTGCTGCATCGCCGTGACCGCGCGCTTCTCACCCGAGGCACGCCCGGTGCCCATCAGCGCGTGGCCCCGGTCGCTCATGATGGTCTTCACGTCGGCGAAGTCGACGTTGATGTAGCCATGGTACTGGATGAGATCGCTGATCCCCTGGACGGCGTTGAGCAGCACCTCGTCGGCCATCTTGAACGTCTCAAGCAGCGGCATCGCCTGACCGCCCAGCCCGAGCAGGCGCTGGTTGGGGATGGTGATCAGCGTGTCCACCGCCGCCTTGAGCTCGATCAGCCCGGCCTCGGCCTGCTTGCGGCGCTTGTTGCCCTCGAACTGGAAGGGCTTCGTCACCACCGCCACCGTCAGCGCTCCGAGCGAACGCGCGATGTCGGCGATGACCGGAGCGGCGCCCGTGCCCGTCCCGCCGCCCATCCCGGCGGTGACGAACACCATGTCCGCGCCCTCGAGCGCGTGCGCGAGCTCGTCCTTGCTCTCCAGCGCCGCCTGACGACCCACCTCGGGATTGGCGCCGGCGCCAAGCCCCTTGGTGAGGGCCTCGCCGATCTGGATCTTCGTGGCGGCATCGTTGGCGGCGAGCGCCTGGATGTCGGTGTTCGCTGCGACGAAGTGCACCCGGTCGAGGGCGGCCGCGATCATGGTGTTGATCGCGTTGCAGCCCGCACCGCCCACGCCCACCACCCTGATCCTCGCGGCCTGCTTGCTCTCGTCGAACTTGTCCATTCCCTCGTCCCGCAGGCCCCACGGGCCTGATCCGGGTCATCATCGGCCCGGGACTCGCCCCCGCAAGTTTTCGACACACCCCTGTAGCGGGGCAGCGTCGCCTAGAAGATCTCCTCCAGCCACTCGCGCATCCGGCCGCGGACCTTGCGGTACACGTTCTCCTCGCGGATCCGGAAGAGGCGGCGGTCGGTGTGGCGCGCGCCGTAGACCACCAGGCCCACGCCGGTCGCGTACATGGGGCTCTTCACAACGTCGACCAGGCCTCCGATGCCGCGCGGCATGCCGCGGCGGACGGGAAGGCCGAGGACCTCCTCGGCCAGCTCGGGCATGCCGGCGAGCAGCGTCGATCCGCCGGTGATGACCACGCCGCTCGCGAGCAGATCCTCGAAGCCACACTTCTGGATCTCACGGTGGACCAGCTGGAAGATCTCCTCCACCCGGGGCTCGAGGATCTCGCAGAGGATCTGCCGCCCGATGACCCGCGGCTGCCGCCCGCCCACCGAAGGCACCTCGATGGTCTCGTCCTTGTCCACCATGGAGGCCAGCGCGCAGCCGTAGCGCTGCTTGATCCGCTCGGCCTCGTGCGCCGGCGTGCGCAGCCCGATGGCGATGTCCGAGGTCAGGTTGTTCCCGCCCAGGGCGATGACGGCGGTGTGGGCGATGCTCCCACCGGAGAAGATGGCGATGTCGGTCGTGCCGCCGCCGATGTCGACCAGGCAGACCCCGAGCTCCTTCTCGTCCTCGCCGAGCACCGCCTCGCTCGAGGCAAGTGGCTGGAGGACGATGTCCGCGACGTTCAGGCCGGTGCGGTTCGCGCACTTCACGATGTTCTGCGCGCTCGACACCGCGCCGGTCACGATGTGCACCTTGGCCTCGAGCCGGACCCCGGCCATCCCCAGCGGCTCCTTGATGCCGCCCTGGTCGTCGATGATGAACTCCTGCGGGAGGACGTGAATGACCTCCCGGTCCATCGGGATGGCGACGGCCTTCGCGGCGTCGATGACGCGGGTGATGTCGGCCTCGCGGACCTCCTTGTCCTTCACCGCGACGATGCCCTGGCTGTTGAAGCCCTTGATGTGCCCGCCGGCGATGCCGGTGTAGACGGTGGTGATCTCGCAGCCGGCCATCAGCTCGGCTTCCTCGACCGCGCGGCGGATTGAGGCGACGGTGGCCTCGATGTTGACCACCACGCCCTTGCGGAGCCCCTTCGAGGGATGGCTGCCGATGCCGATGATGTCGATGCCGTTCTCGGTGAGCTCCCCGACGATGGCGCAGATCTTCGTCGTGCCGATGTCCAGGCCGACGACGATCTCCCCACCCTTCTGCTTCGCCATGTGACTTCCGTCCCTTCTCGCCTATTGGCGGGGCGCCGTGGCGCCGGGCTGGACCTGCACCGCGACCCAGCCGGGCCGGACGCGGTTCTCGAGATGAATGGCGGCGGCGGCGAGCCCACGATGCTGCAGCTCGTCCCGGACCCGCTGGAGCCTGCGGAGCTGACCGTCCAGGTCGTCGCGCCCGAGCACCACCCGGACGCCGTCGGCGGTGACCAGCTCGAAGCCGGCCTCGCCGACCTGGACCTCGGAGAGCCGGGGGCGCTCATACACGCGCCGGTAGGCGTCGGCGACTCCGAGCCCCTCGCGGAGGCGGGCGGCGGTGCCGGCAGGGTCCTTCTCCGCCTGCTCGCGGGTGAATCCGGTCAGCAGCGGCAGATCCAGCGCCTCGGCTCCGGACACGCGCTTGAAGGGCGCGCCGTCGGCGTCGACGACGTAGAGGTCACCCAGGGAGGCGAGGGCCACCGGCGCGCGCTCTTCGACCCGGAGCCTCAGGGTGTCGGGGAGGCTCCGGGTGACCTCGACGGTCCGGATCCACGGGTGAGCGCCCATGGCCTGGGCGACCGCGGACGGGTCCAGCGACCAGAGATTGGTCCCCGGTGCAATCCCGGCCAGCCGGAGGAGCTCCTTCTCGGTGGCGCGGTGCAGGCCCGAGGACTGGAAGTTCCGCATGGCGAACTGCGGCGACCTGGAGGCCCAGCCGTCGAGCTCGAGGCCTGTCCAGGCGAGGAAAACGAGGGCCCCGAGGAGCACCAGGCCGCGCAGGACCGTCCGGCCGCGGGGGGCACGGGAAGCTGCGCCGTCGGCGCGGCGGCGCCGGTTCCTGGAGGCGAGGACTCCGGACATCTGATCCGGGGGATGCTCGGCCCGGATCAGCCCCCGCGCCAGTTTTCGGCCACATCCCTGTAACTCTCGCCAGGGCTCACATCCGGCTCGATCTGGCTCGGCCCCGGAGACCCAGTGCCCCGAGCACGAGCGCGCCCAGGAACGCCCCGGGCAGTGGGTCCACGCTCGACTGCGAGCAGCCGGCGCCGGAGTGGGATGACGCCGGGGACGGGTAGACGCCCGCTGCGGCGCTTGACTTCCAGGACTCGCTCCGCGCCGCGATCGTGAACGAGAACGCCTTGTCGACCGGGGGCAGGGCGACGGTGAGGGTCCAGCGTGCCGGGGCATCTTCCCGCATGGTCGACGTCCCTCCGTCCGGCAGCCCCGAGACCTGCCACCCGAGGCTTGCGTAGGGGCTTCGGGGCGTCGTCACGGACACGGTGAAAGTCAGCTCCCGAGCAGCCGGGGCCACATCCGGGTCGATCGAGACGTTGAACTCGTTGCCCGAGGCGATGCATCCGCTCGAGCGGTTGGACCACAGCCGCTGGATGCTCAGAGCGCCACCGTCCCGCAGCGGCAGCGAGGTCAACGAC
This sequence comes from uncultured Myxococcaceae bacterium, assembly GCA_964507515.1. Taxonomy (GTDB): domain Bacteria; phylum Myxococcota; class Myxococcia; order Myxococcales; family Myxococcaceae; genus RPRB01. The sequence goes on along the minus strand of CAZDSB010000369.1, from coordinate 1,411 downwards.
TTCGCGCAGAGATCGGCGATCTCGGACCCGTCCTGGGTTGTCCAGCCGTCGTTGTCGTGGGGATCGGTCACGGCCTCGAAGAGCTCGTGGACCGCGTTGGGCGAGTTCTGGCCACAGGCGGGGAACACGGCGTAGGTGCCGACGGACGCAGGCGCAAGGTCGCCGTGGTACGCCGACCACACCTGGCACGAGGCGTCCAGGAAGAGGCCGCTCTCGATCCTCACCCCCCGCGGGAAATAGACGGCGTAGTAGTGCTCCTCGGTGGCGGTGGGAAGAACGCCGGCGTCGAGCTGTCTCACCAGCTCGGCGACGATGTCCTGCTCGAGCAGCAGTGTCCCGCCGTCACGCAGCGTGGTTCCCGCGTCACCTGGATCGATGACCACCTGGCCGAGAAAGGTCGCCCGGCCGATGTGCTGCGAGGCGGTGTCGTACTCGCTGATCCAGTCGAAGTCGCTCACCTCGGTCACCGTCTGATACGTGGACGTGGTCTGATCCACCACGTCTCCGGCCACGTCGGCCCCCCAGAGCACCAGGACGATCTGGGCGCCGGAGAGCACCGTTCCACCGTGGTAAGTCACCACGCCCGCATCGGTCCCGGCGAGCGGCGCGACGCGGCGCTCGGTATTCATCCGGGGCCCGCAGGCGAGAGCCAGCCCGAGCAGCGCCGTCACCCCTCGTCTCGAACCCCAACGCGATGGTGCGCGTGTATCCATGGTCGCCTCCCGGCGCTCTCCACCGGATGAAGCGACGGGCGACGAACCGAATCCAGGGCCGTCCGGGTTTACGCGCGCTGGCGTAAACGACGGGCCGCTCAGGCCTGGAGCGACGCCCCCAGGAGGATGCGCTCGCAGAGCTGCGGGTAGTCGATTCCCTGGCCCGCGGCGATCTTCGGCAGCAGGCTGGTGGGGGTCATTCCCGGGATGGTGTTCAGCTCGAGGAGCTGCACCTCGCCCGACGGGGTCACGATGACGTCGGAGCGGGTCGCGCCACGGCAGCCCAGCGCGCGGTGCGCGGCGAGGCAGACCTCGTTCACCTTCGCGTACTGGTCCGGCGGCAGCGGCGCGGGGAAGAGGTACTTCGTCCCGCTGCCGGCCTGGTACTTGGCCTCGTAGTCGTAGAACTCGTGGGCCGGGACGATCTCGATCGCTCCGAGCGAGGCGTCGTCGAGCACCGCGCCCTGCACCTCGCGGCCCTTGACGAACTGCTCGACGAGGACCGTCCCGGCCAGCTTCGCCGCGTCCTCCACCGCCGCCGCGTAGGCGTCCTCGGCGTGGATGATGTGAACCCCGACGCTGGAGCCCTCCCGCGAGGGCTTCACCACCACCGGGAACGGGAAGGGCAAGGATTCGAGTCCCGCAAGCGCGCGCTCCCGCCCGTCGAAGGCCCGGTACGCCGGCGTCGGCGCCGTACG
>CAZDSB010000368.1:0-3641 GCA_964507515.1 uncultured Myxococcaceae bacterium | reverse complement strand
GGCTGGAGGCGATGGGCAAGGCGATCCGAAAGCTGTACGGGCCCGCGGTCGAGCCGCTGATGGCGCACGTGGACGAGGTGCTGCTCCACGCGCGGCGAATGACCGATCCGCTGCCCGAGAATCCGCTGCACCGTGCCTTCGAGCGGAGGACTGGTGGCGATCGCCGCAAGGCCGATCGCGCGCTGCTCGGTCCGTCGTTCCGCGCGCCGACCGGAGTGACGAGGACGCCGGTGGTCGAGACGGTTCCCCTTCCCGCGCCGGATCGGCGCTTCGCGGACGCGGACCTGCCCACGGTGCGGACGCGCGCGCTGCGTGGCCGGGAGATCCCGATGCCGGCAACGCTGCCGGCGACCAACGGCCAGCGGGTTCACGTCGATGTGGACCGCGTCGAGGAAGAGGAGAGCCCCGCACGCGCGGCGATCCGCGGCTTCGCGCAGAGCAACGGGATGGAGCCGAAGCCTCCGCGGCCACCGACGGTCGCCCAGACCGCTCCGAGCGTGCGCCGCGAGATTCCCCGCGCTCCGTCGCCGGAGTCCGAGATCCGGATCACCTACCAGGATCCGGGCGGCTGGGGCGTGCTGTAGAGCGACCTCTCACTCCTCCAGTCGCGGCCAGGGATACCAGGGAAGCAACGGCATCATCCCCGCGAGCTTTGCGTCCGCGATGAGGGTGAGCGCGCGTTCGACCTGGAGGAAGCGGGCGGTTTTCTCCCTGGGAAGAATCTTCGCGAATCTCGGCGCGTAGTCGACACGGAGCTTGGCGAGATCGAGATCCCGCTGGAGGCTGGTCTTCACCAGGCTCGTGAGGAGCTTCGGATCTGGCTTGTCGCCGGCGTCGATGAACTGCATGAGCAGGTCGAACCGCTTGTCGCTTGTCGTTCAGCGCCTTCCCGGCGGCCTCGTACTGCTTGTAGACCGACCAGAACTTCGCTGCCTCTTCCGAGGTGAGCGGGACGTTCTGCGCGATCAGGTCGCTCTTGCTGGCTCGAAGCTCGGTGCGGATGTCGTCGATCTGCGCCCTCGTCAGCGGGGGCGCGCGCAGCCGCGTGGGGGTGGCCGAGGCCGCCGGCGCAGCGCCACCCGGCGTTGCAGCAGGCGTCTGTGCGACGGCGACGGGAGCGAGCAAAAGCAGCAGCTTGGACAGTGCCCACACGGGAATGGGACCAAGGTCCCATCAGTGGAGGACGGGCCGGTCCACCAGGTTCGGCGCGAGCGGCCCGCCGAGTACGTCGTGGAAGATGCCCCCTAGCTGCGGCGTGTCCTGCACGTTCATAACGTAGCCGGTGGAGTTCTCACTCCACCAGGCGAAGCCGCGCAGCTCGGGCCAGCGTCCTCCCAGCAGGTCCTGGAGGGTCTGCTGTGTCCACGTGAGTGGCTGGCACTGGGTGGCCAGGAGATTCGTCCCGAGCTCGAAGAGGAAGAGCGGCTTCTTGACCGCCGCGTCTCCGAGCTCTGCCTCGCGCGCCTTCAGAAGCGTATTCAGGTCCTTGCACTTGGTCGGGTCGCCACCCTGGTTCTGGTAGATGGAGAAGCCGATCCAGTCGACGACGTCGTCCCCAGGGTAGTAGGCGCCGGCGTTGTTCCCCGGCTCGTCCCCCGGCCAGTTCTCGCCGTTCAGGTGCAGCGCCCAGGTGATGTTGGTCGCTCCCTCGGCTCGCATCACTTCCACGATGTGCCGGAACGCCGCGCGGAACTTGGCCGGTCCCACCGTGATGCCTCCGTTGTAGGGCGCGCTCCAGGGATTCCAGTCGCCGTTGACCTCGGTTCCGTACTGGACGATGAGCGCCGTCCCGAACCGCTTCGCCCCGTCTGCCCAGGCCCGGAGGTCGCCGTCGAACATGCCCGCGTTGATGTTGTCGAGCGTGTAGAGAGGATCGACGACCTTCTGCTTCTGCTGGCTCCTCATGTGGAGGCGGACGAAGGGAACCGCACCTCGGTCGCGGATCGCCTCGGCCGTCACGCGAGGGAAGCTCTTGGTCGTGTACCACTCGTTGCTGAAGTACACCCACGCGAGAGGCCGCCCCACCGCCGCCACGTAGTCGTCGGCCGCCTGCATCGAGATGTCCGAGTCCGGCTCGGTGCTGCCCGCAGGGAAGACCCCGTGGTACAGCTTCCCCTGGGGGGGAACCAGGATCCGGGTTCCTCCGTCCGCGCCGACGCCACCATCGGAGGAAACGCCGGCGTCCGGGCCTGCATCCCCCGGAAGCCCCGCGTCACCACCCGTGCCGGCGTCGGGCGGTACACCGGAATCGTTGCCGGGCAAGCCCGCATCGGCCTGGCCACCTCCGCGACCGGGGCCGCAGGCGAGGGCGACGGCGAGCGCGAGCGCGCACACCGATCCGAAGATCATCCCCCCACCCGCTCGACTGTTCGACAAGTGGCCTCCGCTCCGTGGGCGGTAACGTGCGACGCCCCCGGTCCGCGGGCCAGGGGACGCGAGGGACTCGCAGCTGAAGGACATCTGGCGGTTCCGGTGTTGGACGGTCGGGCTGGCCCGAAGGCCGCGCGGGAGCTAGAAGGCGCGCCGGCGTTCTCGTCCCCCTCCGGAGGCACACTGGTGAAGGTTCTGGTCGTCGTTCAGGCGCGCACGGGCTCGACCCGTCTTCCCGGCAAGGTGCTGATGCCGCTCGCCGGCAAGCCGCTGCTGGTCCGGATGCTCGAGCGCGTGCAGGCAGCACGGACCGCCTGGAAGGTCATCGTCGCGACCACCACCGACAGCTCGGACGACACGGTGGTGGAGCTCGCAAAGAAGGCCGGCGTGGCCTGCGTGCGTGGCCACCCGACCGACCTCCTCGACCGACACATCGCCGCGCTGAAGACCACCGACTGCGACGCGGTCTCCAAGATCCCGTCGGACCAGCCGCTCCTCGATCCGGCGCTGGTCGACAAGGTCTTCGGAACCTTCCTCGAGGACCCCTCGTACGACTACGTCTCCAACCTCCATCCGAGCACGTGGCCGGACGGGTACGACGTCGAGGTGATGAAGCGCGAGGTGCTGGAGACGGCCTGGCGCGAGGCCACCAAGCCCATGGAGCGGGAGCACACCACGCCGTTCATCTGGGAGCGCCCCGGGCGGTTCAAGCTGAAGAACCTGACCTTCGACCGCGACCTGTCGATGACCCACCGGCTGACCATCGACTACGCCGAGGACTACGAGCTCATCCGCCGCGTGTACGACGCGCTGCACGTGGAGGGGAAGCCGCCGTTCGGGCTCCAGGCGATCCTCGACTACCTCGACGTGCACCCCGAGGTCTTCGCGCTGAACCAGAAGTTCGCGGGGGTGAACTGGTACCGGCACCACCTCGACGAGCTGAAGACGGTCGACGCCTCGCGCACCCGGGTGCCCGAGCACGAGCGCAAGGCCCCGACGAAGTAGCTCCGCGATCCACCTGGTTTCGGCGTTAAGCCAGCCGGGCGAAGCCGGTGTGCTTCACCGGCCCGAGCAGCCGCGATCGGACGTCGCCCTTCGCGCGCGCGTCCGCGATCTTCCCGAACGCGTTCTCCACCGCATCGAGGTAGGCCGAGACGTGCTGCTCCTCGTGCCGGACCGTGGGGTAGAAGCGATCCGAGGCGAGGAAGCCGCGACCCAGCATCTCCTGGATGAAGAAGGTCATCAGCGCGGGCGCGTCCTTGTCCTGGAAG
>CAZDSB010000367.1:0-6182 GCA_964507515.1 uncultured Myxococcaceae bacterium | reverse complement strand
AGTCCCGACAGGCCCTTCTGGGCCATCTTGGCCTCGGAGGACTTCGGGTAGTCCTTCACCACCTGCTCGTACGCGAGCCGGGCGGCCTCGGGGTTCTTGAGCCGGGCGAAGCAGTCGCCGCTGCGGACGTAGGCCAGCGGCACCGACTTGGACTTGCCGAAGCTCTTGATGAGCTGCCCGTACTCCGGAAGCGCCTCGGGGCAGTTGTCCTGGCCGTAGTACGACTCGGCGAGGGCGAAGTGCGCGTCGCCGGCCAGGTCGTCCTTGGGCCACTTGCGGACGAAGTCCAGGTAGAGCGCGCGGGCCGTCTGGATGTCTCCGGACTTGGCCTTGCTCTGGGCCAGGGCGAAGAACTCCTTCTTGTCCGTCGGCCGGGGCACGTCGTCCGCCGGCGCCGCCTTCTTGTCCACCGCGGCCGCCCTGTCTTGCAGGGCGTCCAGGTTGTGGGTGTACGCCTCGACCTGCCCGCGCAGCTGCGCCAGGTCCTCGATCACCTTCTGCAGCTGCACGCTGGTGTCCGCCCCGCTCCGTCGCGAGGCCTGGTCGAGCGAGTCCAGCGCCTTGGTGACCTCGGCAATCTTCTGGTCGATGCGCGGGAGCTGCTGATCCAGCTTCTCGGCCTGGGCCTTCTGCTCGGCGCGAAGGTCCTTGTCGAGCTTGTCCACCCGGGTCTCGAGGGTCTTCCCCGCCTCGGACGAGTAGAAGCAGCCCCCCAGGGCCATGGCCCCGAGACAGAACGCGGCGCGAGCGAACTTCATCTAGTGCCGGAACTCCACCCGCCGGTTCGCGGCCCAGGCCTCCTCGGTGTGGCCCTCGACCGCGGGACGGTTCTCGCCGTAGCCCACGGTGTCGAGCTTCGCCGGAGCCACGCCGAGGTCCACGAGGTACTTGCGGACGCTCGCCGCGCGCCGGTTCGAGAGCTGGAGGTTGTACTCCTCGGTGCCGCGCTCGTCGGCGTGGCCCTCGAGGGTGATCTTCTTGGCGGTCCCCTTCTTGATGCAGTCCGAAAGGTCGTTCAGCTGCGTCCTGGCCTCGGGGGTCAGCGCGCTCTCGTTGAAGGCGAAGTGGATCGGCTGCCAGTTGCAGGTGTCCGCGGCGGCCTTGGCGCAGACGCCGGACTGGCAGCTCTCACCAGTGCCGCAGTCGTCGTTGCTGGTGCAGGTGTTGGGAACGCACTGGTTGTTCTTGCACCGCGCGCCGGGGCCGCAGTCACCGTCCGCGGTGCAGGCCTTGGGGGTGCACTTGCCGGAGGCGCAGGTCGAGCCGGCCGGGCAGTTCTGGTCGGTCGTGCATTCCGGCTTGGGGGTGCACTTGTTGCCCTGGCACACGAACCCTGCCTTGCAGTTCGCGTCGGTGGCGCACTCCTGGCATTGGCCGTTGACGCAGACCTCGTTGTGCGACTTGCACTGCTCGTCTGAGTCGCACTTCGGATACGTGGGAGGACATCCTGTGAGAACGGCAACCCCAAGGACTCCCAGAGCCAGCACACCGAAACGACGGGACATGCGCACTCCTCCAAGGGGGGCCACCGGCCGTGGGCAGCTCGATCCCTGTCGCCCGCTGTACCGTCATGCTGTGATGGCAGTCAAAAGAAATTCGAGGGATGCGCGGCCTGGTGGCCACGTTCCTGCGGCGACCCAGCCGCGACCCGGAGTGCGGTGATGCCCCACAGCGTCCTCCTCGTCGACGACGAGAAGAACATCCTCCTCACCCTGAGCCAGGCGCTGCAGCTGGCCGGCTACCACACGGAGCTCGCCGGGACCGGGAAGCTCGGCCTCGAGGTGGCGCTCGCCCGGCCGGTGGACGCGGTGCTGCTCGACGTCCAGCTGCCGGACATGGACGGGCTCTCCGTGCTGGAGCAGCTCCTCCAGGCCCGCCCCGGGCTTCCCGTCTTGATGATGTCCGGGCACGGGACCATCGAGACCGCGGTGAAGGCCACCCGCCTCGGGGCCCGCGACTTCCTGGAGAAGCCCATCGGCCGGGACCGACTGCTGGTCGCGCTCCGCAACGCGCTCGCGCTGAAGGATGCGGTCGAGGAGCTGGAGTCTCTACGGGAGGAGAGCGGCAGGTACGAGATGGTGGGACAGGGGCCGGCGATGCAGCGGCTCTACCATCTGGTCCAGCGCGCGGCCCCGAGCGAGGGGCGCGTCCTCATCACCGGCGAGAACGGCACCGGCAAGGAGCTGGTCGCCCGCGCCCTCCACAAGAACAGCCGCCGGGCCTCCGGGCCCTTCGTCCGGGTGAACTGCGCGGCGGTGCCGCACGAGCTCATCGAGAGCGAGCTCTTCGGCCACGAGAAGGGCGCCTTCACCGGAGCGCTCGCTCTCCGCCGTGGCAAGTTCGAGCTGGCCTCGGGTGGCACCCTGTTCCTCGACGAGGTGGGCGACATGCCGCCCACGATGCAGGCCAAGCTGCTCCGGGTGCTACAGGAGTCCGAGCTGGAGCGGGTGGGCGGCACCGAGACGTTGAAGGTCGACGTGCGGGTCGTCGCCGCCACCAACCGTGACCTCGAGGCCGAGGTCGCCGAGGGGCGCTTCCGCGAGGACCTCTACTACCGCCTGGCCGTGGTCCAGATCCGCACGCCGCCGCTGCGCGAGCACCGCGAGGACCTGCCCGACCTCATCGCCGCCTTCCTCGACGAGGCCTGCCGGCGCAATGGACGCAGGCCGCTCCGGCTCACCCCGGAGGCGGTGGTGGTGCTCTCGGGCCACGACTATCCGGGCAACGTCCGCGAGCTCCGGAACCTGGTGGAGCGGCTGGCCATCCTCTGCGAGGGACCGGAGGTGTCGGGCGACGAGGCCCGCGAGCTCCTCCCGCGGCCGCGCCCTGCCCGCGCCCCCGGCACGACGGCGGTCGCGCCCGGAGAGCAGAAGACCGCGGCGGCGCTGCGGCCGGTGGGAGAGAAGCCGTTCCGCGACCTGGTGGACGACGCCGAGCGGGAGATCATCCTCCGCACGCTCGCCTTCACCCGGGACAACGCCACCGAGGCGGCACGGCTGCTCGACCTCGAGCGCGGCCACTTCTACAAGAAGATGAAGGCGCTCGGCATCCGCCGGCCCCGCGCGCAGACGCCCGAGGCGGCCGACGCCGAGCCGGCCGGCGACGAGGGTGGCGGGTCGTCCGAGGCCGGCTGAGCCCCGGAACGGCTCACGCCTCTCGGAGGCACTAGTGCTTCATCGTCGAGGTGGACGTCATCCGGCGCGCCGCCGGGGCAGACGACACCGCCGCGCCGGGGAGCATCGCGCCCCGCGAGCCCGACACGCCGGCCGCGGTGGGACGGGTCAGGGCGGCCAGCCGGTAGTACGGGGCGAGCGCCGGGTCGGGTGGGCCGCGAAACTCGGCCGAGTTGTCCACCAGCCGGTCGACGCCCATCGGTTCCCCGACGTTCATCAGAAGACCGAGCGCGCCGGCGACCTCCACGTCCGACCAGCTCGCCATCGTCGCGGGCAAGGACACCGAGACGGGCTCGATGCGGGTCCCGCAGCCGCGGCTGCCCGAGTAGGTGCTTCCGTTCCAGCGGACGTCCCAGCCGCACGTGCCGATGCGGCCGTTGATCCGGTCCGCCGACAGCTCGAAGTCGCTGATGGCTCCTCCGAAGATGCCGTTCACCCGGAGGCCGGCCGGCGTGCGCTCCACCTTCACCTGGAAGGGAGCGCCGCGGTAGACACCCGCGCCCTCGTCCTCGTGGAAGCCCACGACGACCGGAACACCCCGGGCGCGACCGCGGATCTCCCCGTCGGTCCGGGCGAGGGCGAAATCGGGCTGCACGCCGAGGATCTGATCGTCGGTGACGCGGACACCCCAGTGATCCGCCTGGCCGCCGATCTCGAAGGTGTCGATGGTGCTGGCCCGGGCGATGCCCCAGTCGGGGGCGGGTGCCGTCGCCTCGGGGGCATGCGCACAGCCCGACGCGACGAACGCTGCTGTCACTGCAAGGAGAGCTCGAGAAGCCATGGTGGCTTCCTTTCTATGAGTCCCTGGAGCTCCCCACCCCGAGGACCGAAATACGTTGGACGCGGGCGGTCCACCCCATATTCACTCGAACTGGTCGGAGGGGCCAGCCGCCTCCCCCGGCAGCCGGAACCGCGCCCAGACCGGGGCATGGTCCGAGGGCTGGGTCCCCTTCCTGGCCTCCCGGTCGATGCCAGCCGCTTGCAGCTCGGCCACGAGCGGCGCGGTTGCATAGACGTGGTCCAGCCGGAGCCCCCGGTTCTTCTGGAAGCCGAGCATCCGGTAATCCCACCAGCTGTACCGCCCCGCCTCGGGGTGGAGCTTGCGGAACGTGTCCTCGAGCCCGAACTCCGTCGCTCGCTTCAGTGCTGCCCGCTCGGGGAGCGAGAAGAGCGTCTGGCCCTCCCACAGCCTCGGGTCCCAGACGTCCCGCTCTTCCGGGGCCACGTTGAAGTCCCCGCATACGACCAGCGGCTGGTCCGTCCGGTGCCTCACGTCGAGCCAGCGGCGAAAGCGTCCGTACCACTCGAGCTTGTGCTGATACGCGGGCGAGCCCACCGCCTGGCCGTTGGGCGCGTAGACCGAGGTCACGCGGACACCGGCCACGGTCGCGCTGACGACGCGCGCCGCGCCGTCGTCCTCGCCGTCGAGGAACCCGCGCTCGATCCGCTCCGGCTCGGCCCGGGAGAGGATCGCCACGCCGTTGTAGGTCTTCTGCCCGAACAGCACCGGGTGGTAGCCGAGCGCGCGCACCGGGTCTGACGGGAACTGCTCGTCGGTGCACTTGATTTCTTGGAGGCAGACCACGTCCGGGCGCCGGGCATCGAGCCAGCCCAGGAGCCGGTCGGTCCGGGCGCGCACAGAGTTGATGTTCCAGCTGGCAACGAGCACGGGAGCACCGTCGCACAGCCCGCCCCGCACCGCACGGGTCTGTGCGCGCGGCTTCCGGACACGCCGTTCGCGGCCGGCTGGCCGCGCGCCACCCTCCTCTTCCCGGCTCCGGGGATGGCACGGCGGGCGCACTGGACGGGCCCCGAGGGACCACCCTGGTCCCGATGAGGAGTCCGTCGATGTCGAAGCGTTTCCTGGCCGTTCCGCTCGCCGCCGCCCTGGTGGCGGGCTGTCAGAAGTCCCCTCCACCCTCGCCGCCCGCCGCGCAGGCGAAGCCGCCCGTCGCCGCGGTGACGCCGGCTGCCACGCCGGCCCCCGCGTCGGCCGTCGTCGCGCCGAAGCCCACCGGCGCGCCGGTCGACACGCTGGCGCTTCCGCGCTCCGGCCCTCCGGGCGTGGACCACGTCGCTCGCGCCGAGAAGCTGCGCGGTGACGGCGACACCGCCGGCGCGCTCGTCGAGGCCCGTCGCGCCCTCGCCGACGACGGAGAGGACGTGGATGCGCTCTCGCTCATCGCCCAGCTGGCGCGTGCCTCCGGGCAGGCCACCATCGCGGCCGAGGCGTACGAGCGGCTGGGGCGCGTCGACCCCGAGGACGCGGTCTCGATGGTGCAGGCGGCGCGGATGCGGCTGGTCGCGGGGAACGTCGAGGCCGCCGAGGCGCTCGCACGCACCGCGGTGGGCCGGGACGAGGGAAACGTCGAGGCCTGGCAGGCGCTCGGGCGGGCCCAGCTCGGCTCGGGCAACCTGGCCGGCGCGATCCACAGCCTCGAGCAGGCGCGCACCCTCGAGCCCTCGCACGGGTGGGTGCTGAACAACCTCGGCTTCGCCTACCTCCGGGCCAGCCGCAATCCCGAGGCGCTCGAGGTGCTCGAGCGTGCCGCCGAGCTGCTCCCCGAGGCCGCGGTGGTGCACAACAACCTCGGCGTCGCCCGCGAGCGCACCGGTGACCTCGACGGCGCGCGCGAGGCGTACGCCCGCTCGGCGCTGCTCGCCCCGAAGTACGTGAAGGCCCGGGTGAACGGCGAGCGCACCGCGATGCTTCGCTCGGGGGCCGATGCCGGGGTCGAGGGCATGCACGCCCCCGAGGCGGACGACGGCGAGGAGTAGCCTTTCTCCCACGTGCCGGCGGCGGTCCGACGCTCCGAGGGTTCCGGGGCGTCGGACCTGCCGTTCCGGTGCTACGCTCTCCCTCCCGCCTGGCCTCCTCGATGCCTCGCCGCGCACCTCGATCCTCGCTGCTCCGCCGGCTTCTCCTCGTCCTCGGCGCGCTCGCGCTCGCTGTCGTCGGGACCGTGGTCGGCGTCTTTCTCTGGTTCAGCCGGGGTCTGCCGTCGGTCG
>CAZDSB010000366.1:0-5628 GCA_964507515.1 uncultured Myxococcaceae bacterium | reverse complement strand
TATCACCGGCTGGCGCGCATCCCGTCGCCGCTCGGGGCGGGGAACTTCTCGCTCGTCGACCGCGCGGCGCTCGACGCGGTGCTCGCCATGCCCGAGCGCTCCCGCTATCTCCCGGGCCTGCGCTACTGGGTGGGCTTCCGCCAGGTCGAGGTCGCCTACGATCGTCCGGAGCGCGCCGCCGGCCGGCCGAGCATGACGGTGTCGAAGCTGCTCAAGCTCGCGCTCGACGGCATCTTCGGCTTCTCCCACCTACCGCTGCGCCTCGCGACCTTCCTCGGCGCGTGTGCCTGCGCGCTCGGCGTCCTGCTCATCGCCTGGGTGCTGATCGAGCGCTTCATCACCCACACCGCGATCCTCGGCTGGCCTTCGCTGATGATTGCGATCTGCTTCCTCGGCGGCGCGCAGCTGGTCGCGATCGGCATCCTCGGCGAATACCTCAGCCGGGTCTTCGACGAGGTGCGAAGGCGCCCCAACTACATCGTCCGCGACGTGCTCCGGCCATCGGCGGGAGCCGGCGCCGAGTCCGAGCCGGTCAGCCTGAACACCCGGAGAGGGCGGTAGCTTGCTGGAGCGGGCGAGGCGGTACGCTCCACAGCTCGTCGCGGTCGCCTATCTCCTGCTCGCGCTGCCGCTGCTCCGACAGCACGGCGTCACCTACGACGCTCCGGCGCTCTACTACGCGGGTGACCGGACCCTCTTCTTCCTCACCCATCCCCGCGTCCCCGAGGCGTTGAACTTCGCCCTCCGTCCGGAGCCGGCTGGCTTCCACTCCTTCTTCTCTCGCGACGACGAGTGGCAGGACCCGATGCGCTACCCGGTCCTTCCAGCGCTGGTCGCGGCCGCCGTGTCCGCGGTCGTGCACGACGCGCTCGGCCTGCTCGATCCGGCGGCAGCCCATCACCTCGGCCTGGTGCTGCTCCAGGCGCTCGCCCTCGGCCTCTTCGCGCACTACGCGATCCGCTTCCTCGGGTTCCGGGCGGGTCTCTTCGCCTCGGTCGCGCTGATGCTCTTCCCGTCGGCGTTCGGCCACGCCTTCAACAACCCGAAGGACTGGCCCTGCGCGATGTTCTACGGCTTGGCGGTGCTCTCCGCGGGAGAAGGGCTCGTGAGCGCGCGTCCCCGGGACATCCTCGTCGCGGGGGTGTTCACGGGCGTCTCCCTGGCCGCCAAGCTGAACGGCGTCTTCGTGCTGGTCACGCTCGGCCTGTGGCTGCCGATCGTCTGGCTCACCCGCATCCGACGGTCCGCACCGGGCGAGAAGTACCGGCTGATGGCGGCCCTGCTCGCCGGGCCCTACATCGCCGGGGCGGTCTTCCTGATCTCCTGGCCGTGGATCTGGAACGCGCCGCCCGCCGGCATGGTCCAGCGGCTCAGCGGGTACCTGAGCTTCATGGCCGCGTACGGGATCAGCCCGCGCAGCGGCTGGACCTGGCACCCGCTGAAGTGCCTCCTCTACATGACCCCGCCGGTGGTACTCCTCGCCTCGCTCGTGGCGGTGGTCGCCTGGGTCCGCAGGAGAGACCGGGACGCGAGCAGCCGGGTCGCGCTCCTCGTGATCTGGGTGGCCTTCCCCTACCTGCGCAGCATCGCGCCACACTCGAACTTCTACGACGCGAACCGGCACTTCATCGAGTACGTGCCCGGGCTCTGCGCCCTCGCCGGCTGGGGCTTCGCGCAGCTGCTCGACGTCGTGCAGGGCCTCGCCCGCCGCGCGTCGGGCCCGCTCCGAACGGACAGCGGCCAGCGAGCCCTCCGGGTGGCGCTCGTGGGCGCGGCCGCGCTCTCCATGCTCGTGCCCCTCCTCCGCTACGCGCCGTTCGAGACGGCGTACTTCAACGTCTTCACCGGCGGGCTCGGCGGAGCGCAGGCGCGGGCGCTGTTCCGGATGCCTCCTCCGACCGACCCTCGATCCGACGGCACCGAGGGCGACTACTGGTACCAGTCGATGCGGGTGGCGTTCGCCGAGCTCGGCAAGCGCGTCCAGGGCCCCACCACGGTCGCCCTCTGCGATGCGCCACCGGTGCTGGGGCAGGCCAACCTCACCGGCCAGCCCTTCCGGCTCGTGCGGTTCAACAGCCCCGAGGGGCGGGCGGCCCCGGTGGTGTGGGTCTCACCCCGGGAGCGGGCCTGCGGCTGGAAGCTCGTGCGTGCTCTGGAGGGCGAGCGCCCGGTGCTCCTCCGCGTCGAGCGAGGCGGCGGCCTCGTCTACGAGCTGCTCGGGCCCCGCTCGGCCCACCCCCTCGAGCCCGTCTCCTCCGCGAACGCATACACCGGCGGGGCCTGAACGCCCTGATCCATTCTGCCTGCCGGGACGTCACCCTGGCGGTTACTCTTCGTGCCCTCCATGTCGAAGCTGAAGATCCTGCTGCTCGAGTCGATTCACCCCATCGCCGATGGCCTCTTGGAGGCCGAGGGGTTCGAGGTTCACCGTGCCGACGGCGCGCTCAGGGAGGACGAGCTCGTCGCGCGACTGAAGGGCGTTCACTTCCTCGGCATCCGGAGCAAGACCCAGGTCACGACGCGGGTACTGGACGCGGCCGACGCGCTGATCGGCCTCGGCGCCTTCTGCATCGGCACCAACCAGATCGCGCTCGACCACGCCATGAAGCGCGGGGTCGCCGTGTTCAACGCGCCGTTCTCGAACACCCGCAGCGTCGCCGAGATGGTGATCGCCGAGATCGTCATGCTCTCCCGCCACCTCGGTGACCGTTCTCGCGAGATGCACCATGGGGTCTGGAAGAAGGTCGCCACCGGCTCGCGCGAGGTCCGGGGCAAGACCCTCGGCGTCGTGGGCTACGGCCACATCGGCAGCCAGGTCTCGATCCTCGCCGAGGACATGGGCATGCGCGTGGTCTTCCACGACACCTCGGCCAAGCTCCCGCTCGGAAACTCGGCGCCGGTGAAGTCGCTCGACGGGCTCCTCGAGCAGAGCGACTTCGTCACCCTCCACGTGCCGGAGACGCCGCAGACCCGGGGGATGATCGGCGCCGCCCAGCTCGCACGGATGAAGAAGGGCGCGTGCCTGATCAACGCGAGCCGCGGGACGGTGGTCGACCTCGAAGCGCTCGCCCGGGCCATCGAGGAGAAGCACCTGGATGGAGCGGCGGTGGACGTCTACCCGGAGGAGCCCGAGGCCAGCAACGCCGAGGGATTCGCGACGCCGCTCCGCGGGCTGTCCAACGTCATCATGACCCCGCACATCGGCGGGTCCACGCTCGAGGCGCAGGAGGCCATCGGCCGCGAGGTCTCGGCCAGCCTCGCGCGCTTCGCGCAGACCGGAGCGACGGTCGGCTCGATCAACTTCCCGCCGGTGGACCTCGCGCGGACGCCGAACACCTGGCGGCTGATCAACGTGCACCAGAACGTGCCCGGCGTGATGCGCGACCTGAACCGCCTCGTCTCCGACCGGAACGCCAACATCCACGCCCAGGTGCTCTCGACCAACGCCGCGATCGGGTACCTCATCATGGACCTCGACTCGAACGTGGCGGCGCACGTCGTCGAGGACATGCGCCGCCTGCCAACCAGCATCTCTGCGCGGACCGTGGCCTAGGGCAGACGGCCTCGCCGACTACTGCGTACAGCCGCCGCCCTGGGGGCAGGAGCCGGCGCCGGGGATCAGCCCGTTGTAGGTCTGCTCGCAGCCGACGATGTTGTTGAAGGTGTTGCCGGCGCCGGCCAGGTTCGGGTCACTCGCGGTTCCCGCCTGCCAGATGGCGTCGATCCCGAATCCTGCGCTGTACTGGATGGTGCTGCTCACGATCGTGGTCCCGGACGGCGTGTAGTCCGGACCGCCGATGATCAGCGCGGCGTTGTCGGACGTGCCCGTCGGGCGGCAGTTGGCGGAGACCACGCCGCTGAAGCCGCCGGCGTACTCGATGACGTTGAACGCCATCTGCGAGTTGTCCGAGGTGGCCAGCTGGAGGCCGGCCCAGTCTCCCGCGAAGGGCACGTCCGCGGCGGAGGTGAACGTGATCGGAGCAGTGGGCGTGCCGACCGCGAGCAGCCGCCCGACGAGATTGTTCGGCGCGTTGCCGCGCCCGCCGAAGATCATGCGGAGGTCCGCGCCGGGCTTGAAGCGCAGCTGGGCGCCCGCCAGGATCGTCACGGTGACCCCGAGTGGGTTCGGATTCGTGCCGGTGTCGATGACGTTGACCGAGGCCTCGAGGTATAGCGGGATGTTGCCGTTGATCGTGGTGTCGGCGCTGATGTTCGCCGCGGCGGGGAGGATGTGCGCGTCGATGTAGGGCGTCTTCTGCGCAGGGAGCTGCTGCAGGGTGACCGGGGGGATGCTCCCGGCCGCCATGATCTGGATCGCGATCGGATGGTCCTGCGGCGCCACCACGGTCATCCCCGTGGAGCTGTTGTCGAAGGCCGCCATCCCGTCCAGGTACACGCCGCCGCCCACCGGATGGTCGATCGTGACATCGTCCACGAGGAGGACCGGAGTCGGAGTGGTGGTGTGGATGCCGGGGCCAATCATCCCGATGGCGGAGTTCGCCAGGAAGGTCTCGCTTCCACCGGCTTGGCTCAGCTGGGTGTGGTGCAGCTCGACGAGTGACAGCTGGTTGAAGCCGTGGATGGCGCCCCAGGGCTGACCGTTGACCGCTGGCATGAAGGTGATGAAGCCGGTCACCGGGTCGTTTCCCGCCGCGACCAGCTTCGCCGTCTGGTTCCCGGTGGTATCACCCAGCACGCCGATCTCCGCGTCCTTCGCGATGGAGACGATGGCGCAGGGCTGGATGGTCAGCGTCGCCGGCGCCATGACCCGGATGCTCTGGGTGATGGAGTGGGTCACGCCATTCCCCGCCCACGTCTCGTCCGCTGTGATGTTGCTGGAGTGGGTGACCACGGTGCCGTTCGGGGTCCCGCACGAATTCGGAGCGGTGACCGTCACCTGGAAAGTGGCCCTCTGGTTGGTGTCGTCGTTGCTGATCGCCGTGATGGCGTAGCTCCCCGGCGTCGCGGTCGTGAAGGTCGCCGTCAGACCGCTCGGAGTCAGCCCGCTGTTGCTCGGGACGACGAGCCAGGTGACGCTGCCGTTGCAGAACGATCCAGTCTTGTTCACGCTCGCGGTGAGGTTCACCGTCGCACCCGGCGCGACGTTCGCGGACGAGCCACTGACGGAAACCCCGCTGACGGTGCAGAGGGCGCCGCCGGCGTCGGGCTGGCCTCCTCCGCCCGATGTTCCACACCCGGAGCCCAACACCAGCAACCCGGCTCCAACAACCAGTCCCATCAGTCGTCGCGCGTCCATCGTTTTGCTCCTCCTGGACCGAAATCCTGGAAGGGAGGCGAGGACGCCGGCAGGTGCGCTTCGGAGATAGGGGCTGGGCCACCCCGGGAGGCAGGATCTCCGGGGAGATTCAGCGTGTTGCGAGCAGGGCCGCAGCCGCGTGCGACGCTGGCCCACCCTTGCTGAGGGGGTTGATGCCCCAGGCTTGCTCGAGGCTCGCCCTGGCCGCGCTCGGGTCATCTGCGAAGACCTCGAGCTGGGCCTTGAGCACCCAGAGCTCCGGCTCCCGCGGCCGGGTTCTCATCGCATTATCGACGTGCTCCACCCCTTCCCGGGCGGCGGCACTCGCGGGTTTTCCGCAGCGGGCGAGCCAGCGTGCGCGCTCGAGGGCG
>CAZDSB010000365.1:0-4004 GCA_964507515.1 uncultured Myxococcaceae bacterium | reverse complement strand
GAGGCGCTGGTCACCTCGGCGGTGGCCTCGACGCCAGGGAGCGACTTGGTGAGGACGTTCGCGAGGCCTCCGCCCAGGGGGTAGTAGACGCCGCCGGTGCCTCCGGTGGCGATGGAGAGGCGGGTCTGGGCGAGGGCGGGTGGGGCAGCGACGGCGAGGGCGACGGCGACGGCGAGCAGGGTCGTCTTCTTCATTCGGTCCTCCCGAGGGGCGCACAGTCAAGCACGCCTTCGGCGGGAAGAGTCAGGCAACAACGACCGGACGATCGGTCCGGAACAGCCGAGGTCAGGGGCCTGACGCTGGCGCTGCCGGCGGCTCTACGCGACCGGGGCAGCCGCGTTGTCCACCAGCGCGGCAACCTCCGCGAACTCGATGCGCGCCGGGACCCCGTAGAGGCCCCGGATGCGCTCGGCGAGCTGGGGAGTGAAGAACGCCCGCGCCGTCTCCCGGGACTCCCAGAGGTAGACGTTCGTTGCGCGCCGATTCTCGTCGTCGAGGGTGAACGCCTTCGACCGGAGCCCAGGCATCCCGACGAAGGCCCCCTTGGCTTTCTCGGCGATCCCGAGAACGCGCTTGCGGTCGAAGCCTTCGGGATACTCGAACGTCACGAACACGGCGATCATGGCCAGCTCCTGGTGGAAGACGTGAGCCCGATCCTAACGGTCGTCATCCGCCGCAGTGGCTGTGCTTGCGGGAGTTGCCTCCGTCTGGACCGGTGCTGCCGGATGTGTGCTGGTCGCAGAGGCGTGGCGAATGCCGCCCGATAAGAGGACACGGACGGAGGGTGGCGGTATGCCTGACGGGCGAACGAATGTCGCGACTTTCCGGGTCCACGCAGTTCCTCACGCTGACCTTCATCCTCGCCGGCGGATGGGCGCGCGCGGCCGGATGGACCGAAGACTCGAGTCCCACGTCATCCGACTCGATCGCTCGCTGTCATGGCCTCGGCCAGGCCGTTCTGGCGCGCGATCCGGACCATTTAAAGCTCATCCTCGGCAGCGGGTGCGATCCCCGGACCTACAGGTCGGCCGTCAACCCGCTGCAGCTGGCCATCGCGGGAGGTCGGGTCGCGGAGACGAGGCTGCTGCTCGAGGCGGGAGCCGATCCGAACGCCGTCGGTCACGACGGCTCGCCCATCGTGCGCTGGCTGGGTTCGGGTCAGCGCTTCACCGATGGAGAGCTGCTGGAGGTCGCCACCCTGCTGGACCGGCATCACTGTCGTTTCGATGGCGGAGACGCTGCGAGGCCGGTGGACCTCATCGTCCATCTCGCCCCACGAAAGGTTCCGAGGACGCTGGCATTCCTCGCGTCGAAGCGCGTCCGCGGCGACTACGACCGTGCGTTGAAGGGCATTGCGCGGGGCGAGGATGTCGCGTCGATGAAGGTTCTGCTCGACGCGGGGGCCGTGCCGGAACCGGCTCTCCGTGACGCGGCCTCGGCCGGACGAACTGGCGCGGTCGCTCTGATGCTGACCTACGTGAAGGAGAAGAGCTCCGCTGCGGTCCTCGCGGCCTACGAGGGCGCCATCCGGGCGGGACACCCCGACACGGCGCAGGCGTTCGCGGATGCTGGGGTACAGCGTCCGAAGCGGCCCGAGTCGACGCGACCAAGCTTCGAGCCCCGCGACCTGACGCCCACTCAGGCTCGGATCCTGAGTCAGCTGGGGCTACCGAATGCAGCGGGGCTCGCCGGCCTCGCTGGAGGGATGAAGTGCAAGCTGGCGCAGCAATGCGGTGAGCTGATCTTCGTCGACTGCAACTCGGCCGCCGACGGACCCGCGTACTACATCGATCAGCAGGCGCCGAAGCTTCTGGCCACCTGTGGTGGCGCCTGCATGCGTGGGTGCACCGGCTGCCCGCCCCCTGAATGGAAGTGCGTTCGCTGAGAGCCGTTCCAGGCCGCGAGCCGTGGCAGGGAGCAGCCGCGAGCAACGCACGCTCATCTCGGGCACAATCGAGAGGCCGTGCGTCACCTCCTCGTGCCCGTCGCCCTGCTGCTCCTTGCCGGCGCGGCAGTACTCGCCGTGGTCCAGCGCCGTGGCCCGCTGCCGGCGCGTGCAACGTCGGCACCCGCGTCGACAGTGTCGGTCGCTTCCGGGGGTTCTCCGGACGCCGGGCTCAGCGACGACGATGTCTTCGCGCGAAGCATGGCCCGGCTTGCCGACGCCAAGCGCCTCGCCGAGTCCGAGAACGCGGGTTCGCCCGCGACCCCGGCCGCGCCCGCCGACGCGACCGCACCTGTGCCCGGAGGACCGGCCCTTGTCGTTGCGAGCGCCAAGGGGATTGCACCCGTCCAAGCGTGTGCAGACGCGACCGTCCCGGCAGACGTCGAGATCGAGTACTACGAGATTCGCGGAGCGAGCTCGACCGAGCTGCGCGCGCAGATGAATGCGCTGGGCCCCTCGGACCGCTTCGGGGTGCGGCGCTTTGCCACCACGCACTGGGACGTCCAGTGGCGATACCCATTTCAAACGACGCCGGTAGGCTGTGCACTCGGCGCACCCAAGGTGACGCTCAAGGCGAAGTACATCCTTCCACGATGGATGGACGCAGACTCGGCGCCGCCGGAGGTGCAGCAGCAGTGGAGGTGCTATCTCGCCGCGCTCCTGGTGCACGAGGATGGTCATCGTCTCCATGGACGGGAGGCCGCTGCGCGCATCGAGGCGCTGTTGCCGACGCTGGCTCCGCAGCCCACCTGCCCCGAGATGGACGCGCTCGCGAACGCCGAGGCTCACCGCCTCCTCGAGCATTTTCGGGATCTCGATCAGGAGTACGACCGGAACACCCGGCACGGCGTAACCCAGGCTACCGAGCTCGGTGATTCCACGGCGCGCCAGGGTGTCTGCCGATGACGCTCGGGTCGTGAGCGCCGCCGCGCGATGCGGGAGGCGCTGAACCGGAAAGAGCCGACCTGAACTGCAGATGTCACGCGGTATTCTGGAGCTCGCGTGTGCGTTCGAGGCGATTTCCACTCGCGAGGCCTGGGTTCGTGTGGTGGCATCGAACGAAGGTGAAGACACGCTTCGTTCGCCGAGTATCCCTGGCAGACGCCGAGACGCGTTCGGGTTACGCATCGGGGGCTCGAGTGAGCGTGTCTTGAGGGTCCGTCGTCCTGGACGACTCGACGCGTCGGAACATGCCGAAGGACAGACATCGAATTCCGGAGAAAGACTTCGCCTGACCGCCTGGGCGCAACGGCTCGGGCGAGTCTGGGGAGGAAACCATGAGGCATCGCATCCGGATCCTATGTGCAGCGCTGGTCGGTGCTGGAGCCATCTTTGGGCTCGTTGCTGCTTCCTGGCACGACGAGGAAGGGGCTGGTCTGTGCAGCTTCCACAACACCGAGGGCCTGTACGGCATCAGCTGCGTCGGCGCGTTGCAGCCCGGCCCGGGCACGCCGTTCGGCCCGGCGGCGATGGTGGGCTACATCCGCGGGGATGGACGAGGCCGGTTCTTTGGCGACGTCAGCCTGAACACCGGCGCGTCCATCGGCACCATCCACGAGAAGGTCGACGGGCACGCGACCGCCGACCCGAATCGAGGCTGCATCGCGACGGTGGTCTACAACAATAACTCGATCGAGCTCCCCGGCGGGATCTGGAGTCCGCCCGGCAGCGCGCCTCCGCTGACGGCGGACTTCGTCGTCGTGGAGGGAGGGCACGAGATTCTCGGCCTGCCGATCGAGCCGGGCCAGGCGGGAGACGCGCTCCCGCGACTGGCGTGTCGGCTCGTCAAGACCCACGGTCGCTGAACTGGAGCCACTCACCGCAGTACCTCGTCACCGGGGGCAGGTTCGCGAAGTTGCGGCAGCGGTTGTACGTCGCCAGCAGCGGCTCCGCGGTGGTTGGCATGCCGTGCGAAGACGTATGGTACGCCGCCATGGCGAAAGTCACCGGAATCGGCGGAGTCTTCTTCAAGTCCAGGTCAGATCATCGCGAGCTGGCCGCCTGGTACGCGCGCCATCTGGGCCTCCCGCTCCAGCCGTGGGGCGGCGCGATGCTCCAG
>CAZDSB010000364.1:0-6860 GCA_964507515.1 uncultured Myxococcaceae bacterium | reverse complement strand
CCGGGCGGGTCGACCGCCTTGTTGATCTTGATGACCCGAGCCTCGACCTGGGTCACCGTTCCCTCGTCCTCCTCCTGGAGGCTCCCCGGGAGCACGATGTCGGCGTACCTGGCGGTGTCGTTGAGGAAGAAGTCGACCGCGACGTACAGCTCGAGCTTCTCGAGCGCACGCCGGACGAAGTTGTTGTCCGGGAGGGAGACCAGCGGGTTGAAGCAGACGCTGATCAGCGCCTTGATCTCCCCGGCGTCGATCTTCCGGAACAGCTCGTACGCGTCGACACCCGGTCCGGGCAGCTCGGGCTCGGGGATTCCCCAGACCGAGGCGATGTACTTGCGGTGCTCGGGATTGGAGATGTCGCGCAAACCGGGCAGCTGGTCGCACTTCTGTCCGTGCTCGCGGCCGCCCTGGCCGTTTGCCTGTCCGACGATGGTCCCGTAGCCGCACTTGGGCTTGCCGATGCGGCCCGACGCCAGGACCAGGTTGATCGCCCCGAGCACGTTGGCCACCCCGTGGCTGTGGTGCTCGATACCTCGGGCGTGGAAGAAGAAGCTCGTCTTCGCCTGGCCCCACCACTCGGCAGCGGTGCGCAGGGAGCGCTCGGGCACGCCCGTCTCCGCGGCGGTCCGGGCGAGCGTCCACTGCTTGCAGTACGCCGCCACCTGCTCGAATCCCACGGTGTGCCGGTCGATGAACTCTTGGTCCACCCAGCCGTTCTCGATCATGACCGCGAGCACGCCCGCGAACAGCGCCGCGTCCCGCCCCGGCTTCACCGGGAGGAAGAGGTCGCAGGTCCGCGCGACCGGGGTGGCGCGCGGGTCCTGAACGATGATGCGGGCGCCTTGCTCGCGCGACTGCCAGAGGTAGTTGGTGGTGATGGGCGAGCACTCGGCCACGTTGGAGCCGGCCACCCAGATGACCTCGGTCCCCACCATGTCCGACCAGGGGCTGGTGGTCCGGTCGATGCCGAAGGCCTTCTTGTTCCCGGCCCCGGCGCTCACCATGCAGAGCCGCCCGTTGTAGTCGATGTACGGCGTGCGCAGGGCGACCCGGGCGAACTTCCCGAGGAGGTAGGCTTTCTCGGTGGTGAGGCTCGCGCCGCCGAGCATCGCGATGCTCGCCGGGCCGTGCGCCTGCTGCAGCTCGTGGATCTTCGCGGCCACCCGCGCGATGCCCTCGTCGTAGGGGAGCGCGCTGAAGCCGGAGGGGGCCGTCGGATCGCGCCGGAGCGCGGTGGTGAGCCGATCCGGGTGCGAGCCCTGGAGGTAGCGCTTCACTCCCTTCGGGCAGAGCATCCCCCGGTTGAACGGGAAATCGTCCCAGGGCTCGAAGCCGATGACCTCGTTGTCCTTCACCCGCAGCTGGATGCCGCACTGCTGGCCGCAGAAGCAGCAGTGCGTCTTCACCAGGCGGTCCGGCTCCACGCTGGTGGACTTGCGGACCCCGGTCATCGACGAGGTGTGGGGCCCGTAGGCGCGGATGATCTCCAGCTCGGGGACGGGCAGGGTGGCCATGGTCAGGTCCTCGGAGCGCCGCCGAGCGCTCCCTGCGCCAGGCCGAACAGTGCCCGGCGACACCGCGGGCAGATCTGCTGGTAGTGGCCGCCCCCCGCGAGCCGGTAGTCGAAGCCGAGCTCGGCCTCGACCTTCTCCAGATCCGTGATCCAGATCTTCGGCGCGAAGGGTTGCCCGCACCGCATGCACGCCTGCTGTGGCGAGCGGGCGCCCACGTCCTTGTAGAAGCTCACCCCGAGCTGCGCTGGTCGCTGGAAGATGTGGAACAGCTTCCCGAAGGGCAGCCAGAGGAGGGTGAAGATGACGGTCACCGCGTGGAGGATGGCCAGGAAGCTGAACGCGTAGCCCTTCAACCAGGTGTAGCTCGCGGTCAGCATCAGCCCGGTGACGCTGATCGCGAAGAGCAGCAGCAGCGGAAGGATGTCCTCGGCGAACTGCTGCGCGCTCGCCGCGCCGTGGTCCACCATCCGCCGGCGGAAAGCGAGCATCACGCCGGCGATGACGAAGAACGACGCCCAGACGAGGCCGTGGAAGGTGATGAACGCCGGGACCGATTCCACCGGGAACGAGCCCATGGGGAAGCCGAAGACATAGGCCTGGTAGCGCTCGAGCTGCCCGGGCACGGTCTCGAAGTGCACCCATCCCCAGACCAGGGGAAAGGTGATCGCCGCCGCCACGATGCAGCCCCACATGATGAGCCAGTGTGCCGCCCAGCGCGCGCGACCCCGCCGGAAGATGAAGCGGTTGCCCGCGAACTCGACGAAGAAGCGCCGGCCGAGCTCGACCACGTTGGTACCCAGGAACTTGGGCTGGAGGAAGAGCTGCCAGCCGCGGCGCCAGTAGAGCCGGGTTGGCGGGCGCTGCAGCCACATGGCGTACCGGTAGACGATGCCGAACGCGGCAAAGAGGGTCGCGAACGTGTAGCCGACGAGCGCCGCGTCGAAGTGCGCGAGATTGCGGGACCCCAGAACGACGAGGCCGGCGAGCACCACGGTCGCCACCAGTCCCCAGCCGGCCGCTCGTCTTTTCTCGCCAGACACGGGCCCGTACACTGACATAGAGAGTTCTGGACTTCAATATCCAGAATTGGCAAGGTGCAAGTCATGCTCTCCCAGACGACCGAGTACGCCCTCCGCCTGGTGGTCCAGCTGGCCAGTCAGCCGGATCGTCCGGTGACCATCCCAGAGCTGGCGCGCAGCACCCGCATCCCGGCCGGTTACCTGGCCAAGGTGCTCCGGCAGCTCGCGCGCGCGGGCCTGGTTCACTCGCAGCGCGGACCGAACGGGGGCTCGGTCCTCGCCCGTGCTCCGGAGGAGCTCACCGTCCTCGACGTCGTGCAAGCGGTCGATCCTCTGAAGCGCATCGAGGTGTGTCCGCTCGGCCTGAGGACCCACGGGGCGAACCTCTGCCCCCTGCACCGCAGGCTGGATCAGGCCGTCGCAACGGTCGAGGAGGCGTTCCGGAAGTCGTCGCTCGTCGAGCTCCTCGCCGACCCGAGGGGGAGCAGACCTCTCTGCGAGGAACCTCGGCCCCGACGCCCCTTGCCAGGAGGCCGTCGATGAGCGGCCCGGCGCAGGCGCGACCGCTTCACCATCAGTACTTCTTGGCGGCGATCGCGACCGTGGTGACGGTCGGAGCAGGGTGGGGCGTCTGGCTCCTCTTCCAGATCGGTGTGGCCGGGCGGTTCACCGGGGTGTCGCTCCAGGACGTCAACGCCCACGGCCAAGCCCAGATCGACGGCTGGGTCGGCCTCTTCATCATGGGTTTCGCGCTCCAGATGTTTCCTCCCGTCTGGCACGCGCAGCTGGCCGGACGCCGTTGGCGGCTCGTTCCGCTGGGAACGATGCTCGCAGGCGTGGTCCTGCGTTCGGTGGCGATGAGCGCGCCGCTCGGCGCTTCCGGACCTCCGCTGGCGCTCGCGGGAAGCGCCCTGCAGCTCGGGGCCACCGGCCTCTTCGCCGGCATGCTCCTCCTGACCTTCCGCCGGAGCCTGGAGCGGTTCCAGCCCTGGATGGGGTTCGTCTTCCTCGCCCTGGCATCCTTCGTCGCGCAGGTGCTGTTCGACGGCTGGCATACCTGGCGCACGATGGTGGCACCCAGCCGCGAGACGCTGCTCGCGCAAGTCGCCACCTTCCAGGCCCCGCTCCGAGACCTCCAGATCCACGGGCTGGCGCTGTGCATGATCCTCGGCGTCTCCCAGCGCTTCCTCCCGGCATTCCTCGGTATTCCCCCGACCAGCGCCCGGCGCGGCTGGCTCGGGCTCTGCGCGCTCGCCGTGGGGCTCGTGCTCGAGTCCACGCTCTTCGTCGCCCTCCGCCTCACCGGCGATCACCGCTGGGGGGCCGGCCTCTACCTCGGATGGATCCTCCTGGCCGCGGGGTCCGTCGTCGTGGTCTGGCCCTGGCGCCTGTGGCATACCCCCGCCCGCAACGCACGAAGCGCGCGCTTCATCCGCGTCGCCTACGGCTGGCTCGGGATCTCGTTGCTGATGCTGCTCTTGCTACCCGCCTACCAGGCCGCGATCGGAGTTCCGTTCAGCCATGCCTACTACGGGGCCATCCGCCATGCGGTCACGGTCGGGTTCGTCTCACAGATGATCGTCGGCGTCTCGACCCTGGTCGTTCCGCTCACCCCGCGGACGGCCACCTTGCGACCCACGCTGGTGCTTCTCAACCTGGGCTGCTTCCTGCGCGTGAGCCTTCAGACCTCCTCCGACTGGACCCCGGGCGCCTTCTCGATCATCGGGGTGAGTGGGATCTTCGAGCTCGCCGCGCTGTTGCTCTGGGCGGTCGTTCTCTGGCGAGGGCTGCTCGGCCAGGTACCGCGGCCCGTGGAGATGCCGGCCGCCGCGTCCGCGGGGAGGTGACGGTGGAGACGCGCTCGCAGCACGGTGCGGGCCTGCAGCTGGCGCTGGGCACGGCGGCCTTCGCGGCCTGCTTCGCGGTGTTCGGCTCGCTTTCTGCGATGATGCCCGACGTCCGGAAGCTGCTCGGGCTCACCGACTCGCAGAAGTGGCTGGCGATCTCCCTCCCGGTCCTGCTCGGGAGCGTGGGTCGCCTTCCGCTGGGCATCCTCGCCGACCGCCTCGGGGGAAGACCGGTCTTCGCGGTCACCCTCGTGGCGTCGATCGTCCCGGTCATCCTCCTGGGGCTCGTCCACACCTATCCGATGCTCCTGGCCTGCGGGTTCCTCGTGGGAATCGCCCTGGCCAGCTTCTCGGTGGGCGTGTCCTTCGTCAGCCCCTGGTATCCCGCGAGCCGCCAGGGATACGCGCTCGGCGTCTACGGAGCCGGCAACGCCGGTCAGGCGATCGCCTCGTTCGGCGCGCCGGTCGTGGTGGGGTGGCTGGGGTATCAGTGGGGATTCTGGGCGTGGGGCGTGCTGGCCGCGCTCGTGCTGGTGCTCTGGCTCCTGCTCGCCCGGGACGCCCCGCAGCGCGCACCGGCGAGGCGCTGGGGCGACTACCTGCGGCCCCTGGCGCGACCGCGCTCCTGGGCCCTCTCGCTCTACTACTTCCTCACCTTCGGGGGGTTCGTGGCGATGGCGCTGTCGCTTCCGGTTCTCCTCACCGAGCAGTTCCACCTCGGCAAGGTCGACGCCGGCTTCCGGACCGCGGGGTTCATCGCGCTCGCGACCGCCTGCCGCCCGCTGGGTGGCGTGCTCTCGGATCGCGTCGGCGGCGCGCGCGTCCTCTCGGTGGTGTTTCCGGTCACCGCCGTCTGCGCCCTGCTCATGGCCTGGCCGACGATGCCCGCCTTCACCATCGGGGCGCTGGGAATGGCGGCGGCCATCGGGCTGGGAAACGGCGCGGTGTTCAAGCTGGTTCCGGAGTTCTTCCCCACCGCGGTGGGGAGCGTCACCGGCCTGGTCGGCGCGGCGGGAGGCCTGGGCGGCTTCTTCCCGCCGCTGGTGCTCGGCGCGCTCCACCAGCAGACCGGGAGCTACGCGCCTGGCTTCTACTGCCTGTCGGCGTTCGCGGCGCTCTGCCTCGGCGTGCTGCTCGCCACCCGCCCGCGGCGAGGCGCGGCCGTCGCCGTGAGCTAGAGGGCTCGCTACTTCGCCATCAGCCTCTTCATCCAGTCCGGGGCGTCCTGGAGCGCGCAGAACGTGCGTGCTCCTCGCCGATGCGTCCTCCTGCGCTCCCGACCCACATCGGGCTCCTCCGGGCCAGGCGTCTACAGTTGCGCGCGGTGCCGGGATCTCGACGGATCGCGTTGCTTCTCGTGCTGGCTGCCGCCGCGCCGGGGCGGGCGACCACGTACCCGGTCGGCGCGTCGCGCGCCTACAAGTCTCCCTGTCTCCTGGTCGCCGGCGTCACGCTCCAGCCGGGCGACGTCGTCGAGGTCGATCCGGGGACCTACACCGACGCGTGCCAGCTGACCGCATCGGGTACCGTGGCGAACCCCATCATCCTCCGCGGCATCCCGGGGCCACGCCCGGTGTTCGATGCCACCGGGCTCAACCTCACGGGCGCGGGGTCGGTTCCGCGCGCGATCTTCCAGTTCACCAGTGGGAGCCACTGGCGCGTCTCGCATCTGGAATTGAAGAACGCCCACAACGACTCGGCGAACGGAGCTGCGTTCCGTGTCACCGCGAACGCGCTCGACATCGTCATCGACGACGTCTCGGTCCACGACTGTCAGGACGGCTTCATGTCCGACGGCGCGGCCACGCTGACCGTGACCGCCAGCGACGTGTTCCACAACGGCGCCGGCGACGGCTTCTCCCACAACTTCTACGTGCAGGGGCAGTCCATCGTCCTGATCGGCAACCACATCCACGACTCGAACGCCGGGCAGAACGTGAAGGTGCGCTCGCACGACGCGCTCATCGCCTACAACCTCATCGAGAACGCCGGGAACTACGAGATCGATCTGATCCAGAACCCGCCCCAGACCGATGCCCCGAACGCGAACGTGATCCTCATCGGGAACGTGATCATCCGCCCGGCCAGCGCCGACAACAACAGCCAGGTCATCCTCTGGGGCACGGACAACGCCGCGGACACGGGGCGGAACGGCAGCCTCTTTGCGCTCTCCAACACCTTCATCCTCGCCAATCCCTCCAACAGGCTCTTCCACGCCATCAACCCCGCGGCCGGAAGCCAGATCCACCTCGTGAACAGCATCGTCCACGCGACGGTGGGGGGAACCGGGCTGGCCACCGACGCGACGACCGCGGGCATCCTGGTGGGGAGCAACGACTGGATCTCGAGCAACGTCACTACCGCTGGTACCCTGACCTCCGTGCTCACCGGCACCACGCCCGGCTTCGCCAGCGCGACCGACCTCCACCTCACTGCCGGCTCGCCGGTGCTGGGGGCAGGCCTGGCCGGCGTCACCGCGGTGG
>CAZDSB010000363.1:0-3466 GCA_964507515.1 uncultured Myxococcaceae bacterium | reverse complement strand
GCTCAAGCTGCGCTGACGTGGACCTCGGTGGAAAGCAGGTGTCGGTGCTGGGCGCGGGGAGGAGTGGGCTCGCCGCGTCCGAGCTGCTGCTGTCGCGGGGCGCCCGGGTGACGCTGTGGGACGAGCGGCCGGCGGAGCAGCTCGGAGCCGAAGCGCTCACCGGGCGAGGAGTGACGCTGCGAGGTGGGGTGCCGCTCGGGTCCGTGGGCCTCGGCCGCCCGGACCTGGTGGTGGTGAGCCCGGGCGTCCCGCTTCGCCTGGCCTCCATCGTGGCTGCCCGCGAACGGGGCGTCCCCATCTGGGGAGAGGTCGAGCTCGCGTCCCGCTTCCTGCCCTCCGGCGCGACGGTCCTGGGCGTGACGGGAACCAACGGGAAGAGCACCACCACCGCCCTGCTCGGCGCGCTCTGCGAGGCGGGAGGACTCGACCCGTTCGTCGGAGGGAACCTCGGCACGCCGCTGTCGCGGGCGGTGCTCGGGCCGCCGCGGCGGACCTACGTGCTCGAGCTGTCCAGCTTCCAGCTGGAGGGCATGGACACGGTGCGGGTCCACGGCGCGGCGGTGCTGAACCTGACGCCCGACCACCTCGACCGCTACGACGCCCTCGGGGACTACGCCGCGGCGAAGGCGCGCATCCTTCGAGCTCAGGAGCCGGGCGACGTGGCGGTGTTGAACGCCGACGACCGCGCGACGCTCGGGATGCTGGACGGCGCGCGGGGCGGGCGCTTCGGGTTCACGCTCCGGTCCGGGCTGCCGGCGCCGGCGGGCGTCTCCGGGATGGCCGAGCCGGTGGAGGGCGGTTTCCAGCTGGGCTTCGCGGCCCTGCGGTTCCGGGTGGCGAACCGGGCGCTCCGGGGAGGCCACAACCTGGCGAACGCGATGGCGGCGTCGCTCCTCGCCTTCCACGCCGGCGCGCGGCCGGACGCGATCCAGTCTGGGCTCGACGGCTTTCCGGGGTTGCCGCACCGGCTCGAGTCCGTCCGGACGCTCGACGGCGTGGAGTGGGTCAACGACTCGAAGGCCACCAACGTCGACGCCGTGCTCACCGCGCTGGCGGCCTTTCCCCCGGGCCAGCAGCTCTGGCTGATCGCCGGCGGCAAGGGGAAGGGCGCGCCGTACCAGCCCCTGGTGGAGGCCTCCGTCGGAAAAGTCGCGGGGGTCCTCACCCTTGGGCAGGATGCCCCTCTTCTCCAAGCGGAGTTCTCACCGGTGCTGCCCGTCCACCCCTGCGAGACGCTCGATCGCGCCGTTGCCCGTGCGCGCGTCCTCGCCCGGCCGGGCGACGTGGTCCTGCTCTCCCCGGCCTGCGCCTCGTTCGATCAGTTCCGCAACTTCGAGCACCGCGGGGACACCTTCCGCACCCTCGTCGAGGCCCTCCGATGACGCCGCGGCGGAACACTCCTCCCTCGCCGGTGCTGCCCGACGGCCGGTCCGAGCCGGTGAGGCTCTCGGTGGACCCGGTGCTGCTCGGTGCCGTGCTGGCGCTCGTCTCGCTCGGGCTGGTGATGGTGTACTCGGCGAGCGCGGTCATCGCGTCCGAGAAGCAGGGCAACGGGTTCTACTTCCTGGAGCGGCAGCTGCTCGCGGCCGGGGTCGGGCTGGTGGTGATGGCCATGGCCGTCCGGCTGGGCTACCGGCGGCTCGCCCGGCTGGCGTACCCGATGCTGATCCTCAGCATCGTGCTCCTCGTCGGGGTGCTCGTCCCGGGCGTGGGCACCGTCGTGGGCGGGGCACGCCGCTGGCTCCGTCTCCCGGGGCTGAGCCTCCAGCCGGCCGAGATCGCCAAGTTCACCTGGGTGGTGTACCTGGCGTACTCGCTGGCGAAGAAGCGCGAGAAGGTGGCCACATTCTCCATCGGGTTCCTGCCGCATCTGCTGCTCGCCGGGCTGCTGGTTGCGCTCTGCATGGCCGAGCCGGACTTCGGCAGCTCGGTGGAGCTGCTGGTCCTCCTCTTCATCCTCCTCTTCGCGGCGGGGACGAAGCTCTCGTACCTGGTCGGTTCGGTGCTCCTCGCCCTGCCGATGGCGTACGCGGCCATCGCGCACTCCCCGTATCGCTGGGCGCGGATCAAGGCGTTCCTGGATCCCTGGGCTCACCGGCACGACATCGGCTACCAGGTCGCGCAGTCGCTGATCTCCGTCGGCTCGGGCGGTCTGTTCGGGCTCGGGCTCGGAGAGAGCCGGCAGAAGCTGTTCTTCCTCCCCGAGGCCCACACCGACTTCATCTTCAGCATCATCGGCGAGGAACTGGGCCTGATCGGCGCGGTGGCCACCATCGTCCTCTACGGGATCGTGGTCTGGCGGGGGACGCGCGCCGCGCTGCGAGCGAGTGAGACCTTCGGCACCTATCTCGGGCTCGGACTGACGGCGATGCTCGGCTTCCAGGCCGCGGTGAACATGAGCGTCGCGATGGGCATGCTGCCGACCAAGGGGCTCACGCTGCCCTTCATCTCCTACGGTGGCTGCTCGCTCGTCATCTCTATGGCCGCCGCGGGCGTACTGCTCTCGCTCAGCGCCTCCTCCGCGCCGATGCGCAACCCCGGACCCTCGCGCGTCCGACAGCTCCGGGAACAGGTCGCATGAGGATGCTGATCGCCGGTGGCGGGACGGGAGGGCATCTGTTTCCCGGCATCGCTCTGGCGGAGGAGGTCACCACCCGGCACCCGGAGAACCGCGTGCTGTTCGTGGGGACGACGCGGGGCCTCGAGGCGCGGGTGGTGCCGGCGGCGGGCTTCCCGCTGGAGACCATCCAGGTGCGCGGGCTGAAGGGGATGGGGCCGCTCCGGTCGCTGCAGGCGCTCGCGCTGCTCCCGCTGTCGCTCGTTTCCAGCTGGCGGATCGTGGGCCGCTTCAAGCCGGACGTGGTGGTGGGGGTGGGCGGCTACGCGTCCGGGCCGGTGGTCCTCGCGGCGTGGCTCCGGGGAATCGCGACGGCCATCCAGGAACAGAACGCGCTTCCGGGCGTGACCAATCGCATCCTCGGGAAGCTCGTCCGCGCGGTGTTCATCGCCTTCGAGCATGCGCGCGCGTTCTTCCCCCCTCGAAAGACGTACCTCGTCGGGAACCCGGTGCGGCGGAAGCTGATGGACAACTACCTCCGGAGCCGGCCTCCGGTGACCGACGGACGCTTCCGGCTGCTGGTGGTGGGCGGCTCGCTCGGCGCCCGCGGGCTGAATTCGCGGATGCTGGAGGCACTGCCTCACCTGGGAGACCTGCGCGAGCGGATGGACATCGTGCACCAGACCGGAGCGGCGGACCTCGAGCGGGTGAAGGCCGGCTACGCCGCCGCCGGGGTGAAGGCCGAGGTGGTGCCCTTCGTCGAGGACATGTCCTCTGCCTACGCCCGGGCCTCGCTGGTCCTCTGCCGCGCCGGGGCGACCACGGTGGCCGAGCTGGCGATCTGCAAGAAGGCGGCGATCCTGGTCCCGTTCCCCTTCGCGACCGACGACCACCAGGCGGTGAACGCCG